>JBPCKH010000021.1:0-2957 GCA_051004475.1 Candidatus Limnocylindria bacterium
TGGAGCGGCCAGACCGTGGCCCGCAGCACGTTGAAGTGGCCGGGAAAAGAGGCGTCCGGCACGTGCTGCACGCGCTCGTCGAGGGTGACCTCTCCCTCGCCCTGCGCCCGAACCGCAGCCTCGACCGCACCCAGCACGTCGTCGGCCCGGAGCCCCAGCTGTTCGACGTCGGCTCCGGAGACGAAAAGGATCTCGAGCGCATCGGCCTCCATCTCCGCCGTAACGCTAGATCACCTGCCAGGCGTCACAGTCCGAGATACGCGCGGCGCAGCCGCTCGGTGTCGAGTAGCTCTCCCCCACCCGCGACCGTTCCGCTTTCAAGGACGTAGACGCGGTCTGCAAGCTGGATCGCCTGGGGGGCGTTCTGCTCCACCAAGAGAACGGTGATACCGGCGGTGCGGATCCGCGCGACCGCGTCGAGCACTGTCGAGACGAGCTTTGGCGCAAGCCCGAGCGAGGGCTCGTCCAGCATCAGCAAGCGCGGGCCGGCCATCAACGCGCGTGCGATCGCGAGCATCTGTTGTTGGCCGCCGCTCAAGGTGTCGGCACGCTGGCCGGCGCGCTCCGACAGCACCGGGAAGAGCTCATACACCTCTCCCAGCGTTGTGGCCCGCTCGTGGCGACTTCGGCCGTAGCCACCCATCTCGAGGTTCTCGCGAACCGATAACGGGCCGAACAGCTCCCGGCCTTCGGGAACATGGATCACGCCACGGCGGACGACCTCGTGAGGCGGGCATCCGCTCAACTCGCGCCCCTCGAAGACGATCGACCCGCGTGTCGCAGCGAGCATCCCCGAGATCGCGCGCAGCAAGGTCGACTTCCCAGCGCCGTTCGCGCCTAGGAGCGCGACGACCTCCCCCTCGGCCACCGTGAGCGTCAGGTCGTGGAGGATCTCCAGGCCGCCGTAGCCGGCGGCAAGGCCGTCAACCTTCAGCATGGTGTGGCTCTTCGCCGAGGTACGCCTCGATCACACGAGGGTCACGCGTCACCATCGCCGGGGTTCCTGCCGCCAGGAGCTCGCCGTGATGAAGGACGAGGATCTGATCTGAGACCGCCATGACCGCGGCCATCACGTGCTCGACGAGAAGCATCGTCATTCCGTCCTCGCGGAGCTCTCGGAGGAGATCGACGAGCGGTGCGCGCTCGGCTGCGCTCAAGCCGGCCAGCACCTCTTCGAGCAGCAGCAGTCTCGGCTCGAGTGCCAGCGCGCGCGCGAGCTCCAGCCGCTTCAGGCCGGCAGTCGAGAGCTCGGTGGCATTCCTGTCCACCCACCTTTCGAGGCCGACCCGACGAGCGATCTCCGCAGCCGCCGCCAGTGCGTCCGCCCGCCTCGAATGAGACGCATAGGACGCGATCGCGATGTTCTCCGCCACGGTCATGGTTCGGAACGGGCGCATGAGCTGGAACGTTCGCGCGACGCCCGCACGGGCGACGCGATGCGCTGAAAGTCCTGTGAGAACATGACTGTCGAAGACCACCTCACCAGCGGTCGGGGCCAAACGGCCCGCGATGACGTTGAAGAGGGTGGTCTTTCCGGCGCCGTTTGGGCCGATCAATCCGACGATCGTCCCCGCTTCGACGTCGAAACTGACGTCGTGGAGCGCACGGAGGCCCGAGAACGACTTTCCGACCGCGGCTACCCGAAGAATCATCGGGCGCCCCGCGACGTCAGGCTGCCAAGGACACCGCGTGGGAAGAACAGGATGATGACGACGATGATGAGGCCGTAGAGCAGCAGATCGAGACCCGAACGGCCCTCCAGGAATGACAGCCCGGTCGGTGGATCTCGCACCAGCCAGCTCGTGAACTCGCCAAGCAGCACGAACAGAAACGCTCCCACGACCGGTCCCCAGATGGTGCCGGTGCCGCCGATGATCGCCCCCAGGAAGATCTCGACCGACACTGACGAGCCAAACGCAAGATCGGGATCGATGAAGAACACGAACTGGAAGTAGAACGCGCCGCCCACCGCCGTCAGCGCGCCGCTGGCCGCAGCGATCGTGAGCTTGTGTCGCATGGCGTGGACACCGAGCGATTCAGCCGCCTCCTCATCGTCGCGCATCGCGAGCGTGACCCATCCGCTCCTGCTGCGCATGAGCAGGACGATGCTCGTCAGCGCTGCCACGAGAAGAATCAGCGCGGCAAAGAAGTAGTTGGGCGAGTTCGGCGCGAACTGGAGCATCGTCCAGGACGGCTCCGAGAGCCGTGGAACCTGAATACCGAGACTCCCCTTGATCAGGTCGAGATTGACCGCGACGAGCCTGAGCATCTCCGCGAACGCGAACGTCGCCAGGGCGAAGTAGGCGTGCCTGAGCCGATAGCGGAACGCGAGAAAGCCGGTCGCCACGGCGAAAGCCGCGGCCAGAGCGCCTCCCGCCGCCATACCGAGCCAGGGTGAGACGTCGTGCTCCACGAGGAGGTAGGCCGTCGTGTAGGCGCCGATGCCGAAGAAAGCCGCGTGACCGAAGCTGAAGAGGCCGGCGAAGCCACCCATTAGATTCCATGCCGACGCGAGAAGCGCGAACAGCAGGACGCGCACGGCGATCTCGCGATTGGAGCCGGAGAGGACCACAGGCACCGGCAGCAGCACGACCGCCATGAAGGCGATGCCCAACAGGTTCCGATCGATGCCTCGAAGCCGGGCGGTCAACCGGCGGCCTCCCGACCCAAGAGGCCCTGCGGGCGCAGGAAGAGCACCACGAGGAAGACCAGGAAGACCGGCAGCAGCTTGCTCTGATCCGGGAAGACGGCATAGCCGACCTCCTGGGTGAGCCCCACCAGGAGGCCCCCGAGCAAGGCGCCGGGAACGCTCCCGAGGCCGCCGAGCACGACCACGACGAACGCGATGATGCCGAAGGACGTGCCGGTGGACGGCTCCAGTGACTGGAATGGGAGGATCAACACGCCCGCGGCGCCCGCGCAAGCGCACCCGATGCCGAACGTGAGCATGTAGATCC
>JBPCKH010000022.1:0-4146 GCA_051004475.1 Candidatus Limnocylindria bacterium
ACCGCTACCACCCAGAAGACCGATAAGGCCGCAAAGCGCGTACTCTTCGCACGCCGCTGAGCTGATTGGAAGGACCGCAGCACATGTCATTGCTGAAGCGAATTGAGCGGGCTCGGCCCGCCGCAGAAGGGGAACTGCAGACACCTGCCCTTCCCGCTCCGGCGCCCTCGTCGGGTGGCCCATCGCAGCCACCGGCGCAGACGCCCGGAAGCCCGCCTGCGCCGCCGCCGACCGCCGCGCCGTCGCGCTTCTCGGGTGCCATGCCGGCGCGCGAGTCCTTCCGCGAGGCCAAGTTCCGCGTCCAGAATCGGCTCATCAATGAGCTCGACCCGAAGCTCGACCTGTCGAACCAGTTCGAGGTGCGGCGCCAGATCGAGGAGCTCTTCGGCAGGATCGCAGACGAAGAGGGCCTCGCCCTCACCCGCGCCGAGCGCGTTCGCATGCTCGAGCAGATCACGGACGAGATCCTGGGCCTGGGCCCGCTCGAGCCGCTGCTGCGTGACGAGACCCTCACCGAGGTGATGGTCAACGGGCCACAGCAGGTCTACATCGAGCGCGAGGGCAAGCTGGAGCTCACCAACGTGACGTTCCAGAACGACGAGCACGTGATGAAGATCATCCAGCGCATCATTGCGCCGATCGGTCGTCGCGTGGACGAGTCGAGCCCCATGGTGGACGCCCGCCTGGCCGATGGCTCCCGCGTGAATGCCATCATCCCGCCGCTCTCGCTGGTTGGGCCGGTCATCACCATCCGAAAGTTCTCCGCGACACCATTCACCGTCGACGACCTCATTCGGTTCGGCACGGCAACCCCGGACATGTTCGAGTTCCTCGAGGCCTGCGTGAAGGCTCGATTGAACATCTTCGTTGCCGGCGGCACCGGCTCCGGCAAGACGACCATGCTCAACATCCTCTCGTCATTCATCCCGGATGATGAGCGGATCGTGACCATCGAGGACGCCGCCGAGCTTCAGCTGCGGCAGGAGCACGTGATCACCCTGGAGGCGCGACCATCGAACATCGAGGGCAAGGGCGCCATCCCGATTCGCGAACTGGTGCGCAACTCGCTGCGCATGCGACCTGACCGGGTCGTGGTCGGCGAGTGCCGTTCGGGCGAGGCGCTCGACATGCTCCAGGCCATGAACACGGGCCATGACGGCTCGATGTCGACCGGACACGCGAACACACCACGCGACATGCTCAGCCGTCTCGAGACGATGGTGCTCATGGCAGGGATGGACCTGCCCCTGCGCGCCATTCGCGAGCAGATCAGCTCCGCCGTCGACCTCGTCGTCCACCAGAACCGCCTCAAGGACGGCACCCGAAAGATCGTGAACATCACCGAGGTGCAGGGCATGGAGGGCGACGTCATCGTCATGCAGGACGTCTTCGTCTTCGAGCAGACCGGCGTGCAGGACGGCAAGATCCAGGGACGCCTCAAGCCGACCGGCATCCGGCCGCACTTCGTGGAGCGCTTCGAGGTCGCCGGCATCCACCTTCCGCCCAACATCTTCGGGTCCCCGTTCTGATGCTGCCCATCGTGATCGCCGGCCTCGCGGCCCTCGCCGTTCTCGTCATCGCCATCGGCATCGCCATGAGCTCCGGCGGGGGCTCGGTAGCATCGCGCCTCGAGCGCTACGCATCGGCTGGCAGCGGAGAATCAGGCGATGGAGACCGCGAGTCCGTGGTCGTTGCCGGGCTCTCGCGCGTCCTCGAGAACCAGGACCTCGCGACCCGCCTCAGCGTCGACCTTGCCCGAGCCGATCTCAAGATGCGCCCGGCCGAGTTCCTGATCCTCTGGGCTCTCACGCCGTTCTTCTTCGTGGCATTCGCGTTCGCGATCGGGTTCATCTTTCCGGCGTTCCAGAATATCGTCGCGCTTGCGCTCGCCTTCCTGATCGGGATCTATGCACCGCGGTTTTGGATCAAGCGCCGGCAGGCGAAGCGACTGAACCTGTTCGGGCAGCAGTTGCCCGACACCATCACCCTGCTTGCCAACTCCCTGCGCGCAGGGTCCTCCTTCCTCCAGGGCCTGGAGCTTGTCACTCGTGAGGCGCGACCGCCGATCAGCGAGGAGTTCGAACGTGTCGTCCGAGACATGCAGCTCGGACTGGCTCTCATTCCGGCATTGAACAACCTAGTCCAACGGGTGGCATCCGAAGACCTGGAGCTGATGGTCACAGCAATTCAGATTCAGAGCCAGGTCGGTGGCAACCTGGCCACCGTCCTCGACTCGATCGCCTTCACCATCCGCGAACGCGTCCGCATCAAGGGCGAGATCAATACGCTGACGGCCATGCAGAAATACAGTGGATATGTCATCACCCTCCTGCCCGTGGCCCTGGGCGGGCTGCTCTTTCTGATCAGCCCGAGCTACATCACGGCGATGCTCGAGAAGCCGCCGGAAATGTTCGGACTGCCGTTGGGTATCATCCTTTTCGGCGTCGGGCTGCTCAGCATGGGCATCGGCTACTTCTTCATCCGACGCATCGTCGACATCAAGGTGTAATGCAATGACCCCCGAGATTCTCATCGCGGTCCTGGCGGCCGCGGCCGTCCTGCTCGTCACCTACGGCATTGCCGCGCGTCCATCCGAGGATGCCGTCCAGGCGCGGCTTTCCCAGCTCGTCGTGCAGCCGAAGAGCATGACCGAGATGGAGCTTCAGCAGCCGTTCTACGAGCGGCTGGTTCTACCCACCATCCAACGACTGGCACGTGCCGGCAAGCGCCAGGAAGGCGGCCTCATCCAGCGCGTCGATGCGAAGCTGGAGAAGGCGGGCTACCCAGGGGGCCTGCGGGGCGCTGATTGGGTCGGCGTCAAGCTGCTGACGCTGATCGGCTTTGCCGTGCTGTTTGCCGTGCTTGGCCTCCTCCTCCTTCGCTCACCGGTCGTCGCCCTGCTGCTCGCCGCAGTGGGAGCCGGCGTCGGCTACATGGCACCCGAGTTCTGGCTCGGAAAGAAGATCAGGGCTCGATCGTGGGCCATGGTCCTCCAGCTCCCGGACGCGCTCGACCTGCTCACCATCTCGGTGGAGGCGGGCCTCGGATTCGACGCCGCCCTGGCCAAGTGCGTGGAGAAGATGGACGGGCCGCTGATGGACGAATTTCGTCAGGCCCTGGCCGAAGTCCGCATGGGCCGCACCCGTCGCGAGGCGCTGCGCGACGTGGCAACGCGCGCCGACGCACAGCCGGTGAGCAACTTCATCGGCGCGATCGTCCAGGCCGAACAGCTCGGTGTGCCGATCGCCAAGGTCCTCCAGATCCAATCGAACCAGTTGCGGATCGAACGACGCCAGCGCGCCGAGGAAGCCGCCGCGAAGGCCCCGGTGAAGATGCTCTTCCCGATGGTCGGCTGCATCTTCCCAACGATCTTCATCGTGATCCTCGGACCGGCGGTCGTGACGGTCATGGGCGGAGTAGGCGTCTAGGCATGCTCCCGCCGGTCCGGCCGGCCGTTCTCCTGGTCGACGACGACCTCACGCTGCTCTCCGTCGTCTCTCGACGCGTCAGTCGAGCGGGCTACGACGTGCGGACGGCATCCTCGGGTCCGGCCGCACTGAAGCAGCTCGAGGGTTCCTGGCCGGCGCTCCTGGTGATCGACCTGATGATGCCGGGCATGGACGGCTTCGAGCTCGCGCGGCGAGTGAAGCAGCTTGCCGATCTGCCGATCATCGTCCTCTCCGCCGTCGACGCATCCGAGGCAAAGGTGACCGCGCTTGAGCTGTACGCCGAGGACTACGTCACCAAGCCCTTCGATCCCGACGAGCTCGTGGCTCGAATCCAGCGCGTCCTGCGGCGCGCATCCATTGGTAGCCCGCAGATCTCGCTTGCGGGCGGGGACGTCGAGGTCGACCTCGCGACACGACGCCTGACAACGCCGACGGGTAGCCAGCTGCTGACGCCCACGGAGGCGCGGCTGCTCCAGGTGCTGGCGTCCGCCGTCGATCGAGTGGTACCCACCGACGAGCTGCTCAGCCGCGTCTGGACCGACGCAGACGGCGCGGATCCCTCCTACCTGTGGGTGACCGTGCGACGCCTTCGGCGAAAGCTGGAGGCCGATCCCGACCACCCGCGCTACCTCATCACCGAGCGAGGTGTTGGGTATCGGCTCATCTCCGGGTCGACCATCGCAGCGGGACCCTGAGC
>JBPCKH010000023.1:0-3365 GCA_051004475.1 Candidatus Limnocylindria bacterium
CACTCGGACTGGCGGGGTCGCCCCATCGCCTCCCAGTCCGCCGCCTCGCCACCCAGCCGTAGCGCGTGCACGAACTGGCGGGCTGCAAGCCCGACGCTCGAGGTGAAGGTCGGATACGCGAACTCGATCTCGGCCAGGCGTTCGACCGGCATCCCGGCCGCCATCGCGGCGGCGGCGATCTGGACTACCTCGACAGCCTGCTCGCCGATGACGTGCGCCCCGAGCACGCGACGAGTCTCGACATCCACGACCAGCTTGCAGAAACCTTCGGTGCGCCGATCGATCACGGCCCGATCGAGATCGGCGTATGGCACGCGACCGACGACCACGCCTCGGCCGTCGGCCAACGCCGACGCTTCGGTCAAGCCGACGCTCCCGTATTCGGGATCGGTAAAGCCTCCGTGCGCTACGACGGTGTGACGCAGCGCTTCGCCCGTTGACCCGAGCGCGTTCTCCGCAGCCACCCGGCCCTCATACGTGGCGCTCTGGACGAGCATCATGCGCCCCGTCACGTCACCCGCTGCCCAGATGTGCGGTGCCGACGTGCGAAGCTCGTCGTCGACGGTGACATAGCCGCGCTCGGTGCTCACGCCGGCGTGCTCGAGGCCGAGGCCCTCGAGGTTCCCCGGCCAGCCGACAGCGAGCATGACGGCGTCCACGTCGAGCTCCGTGCTCGCGTTGCCGTGCCGATACAACAGGCGCAGGTGGCGATTAGCTCGTTCGATTGTCTCCACGCCCTCGATTCCGACGACCACCATGATCCCGTTGGCCGCGAAGCTCGCCTCGAGTGCGGCCGAGATTTCTGGATCTTCCCCGGGCACGACGCGCGGAGCGAGTTCCAGAAGTGTGACGCGCGAGCCGAAGGCGGCGAAAACAGACGCGAGCTGCGCCCCGGTGGCCGCGGCGCCGACGATCGCGAGCGAGGCGGGCAATCGGGACAGTCCCCATATGTCGCTGTGCGTCAGGGCCAGTTCGCTGCCGGGGAAGGGAAGCCGGCGAGGATGGCCGCCGCAGGCGATCACGAATCGCTCGGCGCGGATCGTTGCGCCATCGGGGATCACGACCGTGTGCGGACTGGCGAACGACGCCGCGCCCCGGCCACCGATGAGCCTCACCGCCGCCTGTTCGAGGTGCCCGACGAGCTGTTTCTTCTCGTGCAGCTCGTAGACCGTTCGCTGCGTGGCCGCGAGCAGGGCAGGCAGGTCCAGCACAGGCCGGTCAGCGCTCAGCCCGTAGTCACCCAGTTGCTCCGCATCACGGATGAGCCGAGCCGCCTTGGCAAGGACGCGCGTCGGCGCGCATCCATCGTCGGTACAGGTTCCGCCCGGCCGATCCCGCTCGACCAGCGCGACCCGCGCACCCAGTTCGGCGGCCCGGAGCGCCGCGGTGACGCCGGCCGGACCGCCGCCGATGACCGCCAGATCGAACGCCTCGAAGCGTGACTCGCTCACGTCTCCTGATCTACTGTCGATGGGCGGCGACTGCCGACTTGATGCATCGGCTCGCCGCGCGTGGCTCGATGCCGATGGCGCGCAGCGGCTCATCGGTCGCGGATGACGGATGATCGTCCGACCCGAGCGCCATGCCCATGATCGAAGCAAGCACCGGCCGGATTGAGCGCAGGGCGATAGAGCCCATGCGGAGTGCCGGCCTCGGCATGTGATTACGTTTCATCGGTGATCCGGTAGTGCGTTCGAACGCGTCCGCCGCCTCGATGCGGGTCAGCCCTTCGGGCCCGGCGCATACCAAGACTCGTGGTGGATCGTCGGCCTGCACGAGATGAACGACGGCAGCGGCCACGTCATCCACGGCGACGTATCGATGAGAGGCGTTGCCTTTCCCGAAGATCGTCAGCTTGCCGGCCTTCCAGTCGAACTGGACCAGCTCGGTCCGTTGCACCGCATACCAAGATCAATCGATGTCCCTCCGTTCCCGGGGATGGTTCGGCAGCGTTCTGATGCTATGGGTCAGGACGCGGGACGGCAATGCTGACCGCGGCGGCTGGCCGACTGGCGGCTGGTGTAGGCGCCATTGTTACGTTTGCCCGTGGGGCGAGAATAGACTAGCGCCTCACATCCTCAGTCGAAGGTGACCTCCACCAGTGGGGCCGATCGAACCATGAGCACATGGTCGACGCGCCACAACCGCGCAATCGGCTTCAGGAACAGCTCCCGCTGTGCCGTGTCGGTGATCACTCGCGCCGTGGCCGCGAGATCCGCCGGGACACGCTGCTTGAGGTGGAACGTGAAACGCGGGTTCGCGGCCAGGTTGGCCAGCCACGACCTCGGACGGCCCGGGTGGCCGCTGATCAGGATGTGCCCGTCCACGTTGTGGTAGACGAGCTCGATCCGTTTCGCGGCCCCGACGAACGCGAACAGACCGGCGATTCCGAGAAAGAGCCAGCCGACGATGTTGCCTGGTCGGTGCGCCACGACCAGTGCCCCCACCGTCCCCGCGCTCACCAGCGTCAGCGCGGAGAGCCCGATCGATACGAGCGCGACGACGGCCGCTCCGGACCAGGCGCCATTGAGGGTCGCAAGCATCGCCGCCGCGATGCCGACCAGGATCACCAGAGCCCAGGCAATCGCCGCGACCACGCGGGAGTGCGCGGAAATTCCACGCCGTTCGGTGGCCATCAGGGAACCCTTCGCAGCCAGACCGATACCGATGCGGGCTGGAGCGTCTCGCCCACCGCCCCGCGCAGCTCATCAGTGAGGTGGGCCAGGTCGACCTCGTGCCGCAGGCGGGAGCTGAAGGCTTCCACCGTGCGGGCCGCGTCGTACCGGGAGCGGTAGAAGCGCCGGTCGACCGCGTTCTGGATGCGCCGTCGGACCGGCTGGAAGAGCGCCGCCACCGCCAGGGTCGAGGCCGCCACGGCCAGGCTGTTGCCGCCGGTGAAGCCGCTCAGCAGCCCCTGCAGCGCGATCACCAGCCCGATGTACACCGCGGCCAGCGTGGCGCTCAATGCCGCGTACACCAGGGTGCGGTTGATGAGCAGGTCGATGTCGTACAGGCGGTAGCGCAGGATGCCGATGCCGGCAGCGACCGGGATCAGCCCGAGCCCGAGGAAGCCGAAATACCAGACCCAGCTGAAGGCCGGGTCGTCTTCCTTCCCGGCCAGGCCGACGACGAGCGACGCGGTGATGCCCACGGCCATGATCCCCGCGGCGTAGGCGACCCACTTGAGCTGCTGGCGCTCGTCGCCACGCGCCCGCACGAAGCGACCGACCAGGGCCGCGAACGAGGCCACCGCCAGGACGATGAGTGGCCAGGCGAAGAGGTCGGTCACGGCGAGTGCCAGGTCGCCGATCGGTCCGGTGATGCCGAATGGGTTCGGGATGTCCAGGTCGTTGTCGAGCAGCCCC
>JBPCKH010000024.1:0-3688 GCA_051004475.1 Candidatus Limnocylindria bacterium
CGTTCGTCCCGGTACAGCAGGCCCAGGGGAAGACAAACCGAACAGGCGTTCGTATCGGTCCGTATCCTGCTACGATGGGGGTCCGATGCCCTCCGACAAGATCGTGGTCCGCGGCGCGCGCGAGCACAACCTCAAGAACATCGACGTGGAGATGCCGCGCGATCGGCTCATCGTCATCACCGGGCTGTCCGGCTCCGGGAAGTCGAGCCTCGCCTTCGACACCATCTATGCCGAAGGGCAGCGTCGCTATGTCGAGTCGCTGAGCGCCTATGCGCGCCAGTTCCTGGGTCAGATGGAGAAGCCCGACGTCGACCAGATCGATGGGCTGAGCCCGGCCATCAGCATCGACCAGAAGGGGGCGTCGCGGAACCCGCGAAGCACGGTCGGCACCGTCACCGAGATCTACGACTACCTGCGTCTGCTATTCGCGCGCATCGGACGCATGCACTGTCCGGTGTGCGGTCGTGAGATCGAACGCCAGACCGTCGAGCAGATGGTCGACCAGGTCTATCAGCTTCCCGAGGGCACGCGGGTCATGCTCATGGCGCCACTCGTTCGTGATCGCAAGGGTGAACATGAGAAGCTGCTGGCGGGCGCCAAGCAGGCAGGCTTCGTCCGCGTCCGGGTCGACGGTCAGCTGCGCGATCTGGACGAAGAGATCAAGCTCGACAAGAAGTACAAGCACAGCATCGAGGTCGTGGTCGACCGCCTGGTCGTGCGCGGCACCGATGACGACGGCGATCCGCGGCCGGACGCGACTCGCATGGCCGACTCGATCGAGACGACGCTGCGGATGACGGAAGGGCTGCTGCTGGTCAACCGGCCGGACGCCCCGCCGAAAGAAGCCGATCGGCTCTACAGCGAGAAGTACGCGTGTCCGGAGCATGGCGGTTCGTTCGAGGAGCTGGCGCCCCGCAACTTCAGCTTCAACTCGCCGCATGGTGCCTGCCCGGACTGCACCGGGCTCGGCTCGCGGCTCGAGATCGACCCGGACATCGTGCTGCCGAATGACGAGCTCTCGATCGACGAGGGCGCTGTCCTGCCCTGGCGCCGAATGGCCGCCACCGAAAGCTGGTTCAGCAAGATCCTGGACGCGGTCGCGGATCACTACCACTTCCGGACCGATGTCCCCGTCCGCGCCCTGTCCGACGACGCGCGGCGGATCATCCTGCATGGCAACCGTGGCGAGCGGATCGGCGTGGAGTATCAGGCTCGCAATGGCAACGTCCATACCTTCAAGACGACGTTCGAGGGGATCATCCCGAACCTCACCCGTCGACACCGCGAGACGGGCTCGGACACCATGCGCGCCGATTTCGAGCGGTACATGACGAACAAGCCGTGCCCCACCTGCAACGGGATGCGCCTGAAGCCCGAGTCGCTGTCCGTGACGGTCGGCGGAAAGAACGTCATCGAGACGACGCGACGGTCGGTGACAGATGCGATGGCCTGGTATGACGGCCTGTCCGAGCGCCTGAGCGATCGAGAGAACACGATCGCGCGCCAGGTTCTCAAGGAGATCCGGGGGCGACTCGGGTTCCTTGTGGACGTCGGGCTGGACTATCTGACGCTGGATCGCGCGTCGGGAACGCTGAGCGGTGGCGAGGCGCAGCGCATCAGGCTGGCGACCCAGATCGGCTCGAGCCTGATGGGCGTCCTCTACATCCTGGATGAGCCCTCGATCGGCCTTCATCAGCGGGATAACGCGCGCCTGATCGCGACGCTCGTCCGCCTGCGCGAGCTGGGCAACACGCTGCTCGTGGTCGAGCATGACGAGGAGACGATTCGCGCGGCCGATTGGGTCGTCGATATCGGTCCTGCGGCGGGGGAGCACGGTGGCCGGCTGATTCACTCGGGCACGTTGGATGCGCTCCTGGAGAATCGCCGCTCGATCACGGGCGCCTATCTCCGTGGAGAAAAGGCGGTGCCGATTCCCGCCACGCGGCGCAATGGCAAGCGAGACGCGCTCCTCGTTCGGGGTGCGCGCGAGAACAACCTGAAGGGCGTCGACGTCGCGTTTCCGTTGGGGCGCTTCGTCGCGGTGACCGGGGTCAGCGGCTCCGGCAAGTCGAGCCTGGTGACCCAAATCCTGCATCCGGCACTTGCCCAGCGCATCTGGGGCTCGCGCCAGCCAGCCGGCATGCACGACCGGATCGAGGGTGTTGAGCTGATCGATAAGGTCATCCAGATCGACCAGTCGCCGATCGGCCGTACGCCGCGTTCGAATCCCGCGACCTACACCGGCCTCTGGGGACCGTTGCGAGAGATGCTTGCGGCCGTGCCGGAATCCCGCCTCCGCGGTTACAAGCCGGGTCGCTTCAGCTTCAACGTCAAGGGCGGACGCTGTGAGGCGTGCCAGGGGGCCGGAATCGTGCAGATCGAGATGCACTTCCTGCCTGACGTGTACGTACCCTGCGAGGTCTGCAAGGGCAGGCGCTACAACCGCGAGACACTCGAGATCCACTACAAGGGCAAGAACGTCGCGGAGATCCTTGAGATGACGGTCGAGGAGGCGCTCAAGTTCTTCGAAGCCGTGTCATCGATTCGCAACAAGCTCCAGACGCTGTTCGACGTGGGGATGGGCTACGTCCACCTCGGCCAGCCGGCCACCACGCTGTCCGGTGGCGAGGCGCAGCGAGTGAAGCTAGCCACCGAGCTCTCCAAGCGAGCGACCGGCAAGAGCTTCTACATCCTGGATGAGCCGACCGCTGGCCTTCACTTCGATGACGTCGCGCGACTGCTCCAGGTGCTCTCACGCCTGGTCGAAAGCGGTAACACGGTCGTCGTCATCGAGCACAACCTCGACGTCATCAAGACCGCCGACTGGGTGATCGACCTCGGGCCCGAGGGCGGCGACAAGGGCGGCGAGCTTGTGGCGGCGGGTACGCCGGAGCAAGTCGCGGCGGTGCCGGCATCGCATACCGGCCGCTATCTTCGGCCGGTTCTCGGCATCACCTGCGCCACATCGATTGAGCCTTCACCTCCGCGCCGACGCAGGGAAGAGGCAGTCGCAGCCGGTTCCTGATGGTGTGGTTTGGCCGGTATCGACGGATGCGCCGTGAGTAGCGCCTCAACGCGGCGCCGTCACTTTCAAACCGAATGCCGATGTCGACGAAGCCGCCTGAGCCAACGGGCCTGCTCCTCGTCCTCCCCGGCAAGGTGCTCTGTCGAGTCTGCGATGGTGAGAGGTCGGAGAAGAATGTGGCCGTCGGTCAACCCGGTCGTGTTGTCCGTCACGTGGCCTGAATATCACACGCGCGCCGGCATCAGGCCCATCTCGGCGAGGAAGGGTGACGGGCGGGTCGGATCGAAGCCGAGGATGAGCTGCCGGGTGGCGCGGGTGAGGGCGACGTAGGCCAGGCGGCGCTCTTCCTCCAGCGCACGCTCGGGATCATCGGCATCGGTGATCGAGCGTCGGTTGGGGATCCGGTCCGCTTCGAAGCCGATGAGCACGACCGTCTCCCACTCGCGACCCTTTGATGCGTGAACCGTCGCGAGCTCGACCGGTGCCGCGGGATCTCGCAGGGCGGCAATCCGCGCCCGCGCCGCATCGTAGGCGGCCACGAAGCCATCCAGGCGAGCGAAGCCGGTCGTCCAGCCCAAGAGGGCGTCAAGCGCGGCATGGTCCTCGTCCGCGAGGAGGTCTGACGCCGGGTTGTCCCGTGACCAGCCCCGACCGGCTCGGAGG
>JBPCKH010000025.1:0-4160 GCA_051004475.1 Candidatus Limnocylindria bacterium
TGCTCGTACCCGGTGACATGGCCGCGGACACCCTCGACTTCGGCGGTGCTGCGCGTCTCATGGTCGGCGACCTGCTGCTCGAGCTGCTGGCGACGGGCCTCGACCTGGCGGGCGGCCTCGGCGTTCACGCGCTCGACCTCCGCCTTCTCCCAGTCCGCGATGCCGCTCATGTCGAGGTAGGCATTGCGGCTAAGCTCCTCGCCACGATCCATGGCACGCGATTCGAGCTGTGTGATGCGGTCGTCGACCGCGGTGCGGAGCTCGGCGACAGACCTGACCCGCTCCTCGGCGGCCACCCCGCGCATGGCGGTCACGAGGCTGGCGAGGAAACCCTCGTCGAGCGGCGCGGTCGCCTCGGCCGGTGGGGTCGCCTCGGCCGGTGGGCTCGCCTCGGCCGTAGTGCCACGCGCCGATATGGCGCGAGGGCGAATAATCGCCACGAGTCTCCCTTCGAGATGGAGTGAGGACTGGACCAGAGGTGTAACAGGGCGATCGGGGCTCGTCAAACATCCGAAAGTCGCGGGTGTGGACGGAAGTCGCGGGTCGAAGCAGCTCGCGAGCCGCGCGCGCCGCCGGGGACAGGGAGCGCCCCTCGTCGGTCGCACAGATCGAACGCGACGTCATTGACATCAGAGCAACTCCAAGGTCCAGATGTGCACCTGACGAAGGCCGGTCACACCGGGCTCCCCGTCTTTAGCCCGAATCCACCGAACAGTGACGGCTGACGGCCTGCGGAAACCACCAATCAGACCCCCGTGGGCCTGCGTGCCCAACCATGGCCCCCTCATCGCCGAGGCGCGGTCGATGAACGGCCCGCCACTGAGCAGTGATCCAAATCGGTGAATCGTTCGTACTGACCATGGAGCCCGGTCACCGCGGGGTGGCCCCACACCATCATTCGGGACCGGGCGACATGAAATACCGAGTCCCTGACCCAGACCCGCTCCGTCCCTGGAGCGGGTCTGCGGCTATTCGGTGATCGGCACGACTTGGCGAATGCGTCTGCCAGGCAACGTTTGCGCCCGTGCATCAACCGGAGGAGGTGCCGCCCGGTAGCCTCGATTACCTGCCGTTCCCGTGCACGCCATGCACGAACTCAGACGGATTCGGGGCAAGCCTCTCGAGTTCGAGCACCTGATGCACACCGCCACTGGGTGCACCGTCGCGGGTCACCACAGAGCGAGGCCCGTGAGCTCGTCGGGCTGACGGACGAGCGAGACGCCGCCCAGCTCGCGGATCATGACCTCGCCGGCAAACACCTCGCAACCGGGTACGAGGTGGCCCCCGACCGTCGCCCCGTCCGCATCGGCGAAGGTGGCATGCGCATGCAGGAATGGCCGGCCGTCGCGCAGCGAGACGTTGCCGGTGAACCCCACGATCTCGTGGTGGGTGGCCGACGCCAGCTCACGGTAACGATGGTCGTCCTGCTCGTAGTAGGCATAGCTGGCGTGACGCACGGCACCGATGACGGTCACCTGCGCGGCCAGGATCCCATGCTCGGCACAGAAGCGCTCGATGTCCTTCACCAGATCAGACCCGGTCTCCAGCCTGACGACAAACGCGCGGCCGGCGGTTGCCTCCCAGAATCGCATCGGTCCTCCTATTCGAACTGCGTGAGGTGGCGCACGATCGGCAGCGAGGCCGCCACGCGTGCCGGATAGAGGCCGGCCAGCGCCGAAACACCGGTGCCGACCAGCACGACCGCGATGAGCAGGCCCCATGGCGGACGCACGCCACCTCCCAGATCAGCCGATGCGCCACCGTTGACCAGGGCGTAGGCGACTGCGAGGCCGATGAAGATGGCGAGCACACCGGCGATGGCGCCCATGATGGCTGCCTCGGCCACGACCATCGCCTGCACCTGGCCCACCGTCATGCCGTGAGAGCGCAGGATCGCGATCTCGCGGACGCGCTCGCTGATGCCGATGCCGAGCGTGTTCACGATCCCCAATGCGCCGATGACGACCGCGATGAGCGCCAGCACGTCGAACAGGCCCACGAGCCGATCCAGCGATCGGCTCAGCTCATCCGCCAGGTCGCGCGAGGTGAGCGGCTGCGCCGCCAGTTGGGTGGCGGTCTCGCGCACGGCGGAGGCGAAGGCGGATGGCGCAACATCGGGCTCGCCGACCATCACCCACAGCGACGCCGTGGTGACACCGAACAGATCGCGCGCATCCGCCGCACTGATGAGCAGCGCTCCGTCCGGCGTGCGTGCCGGTAGCGTGTACTCGACGATGCCGGCCACCACGAAGTCTGTCGTTTCAGCCCCAGGCTGGCCGATCGCAATCAATTCCCCCACCTCGATCGCATCGCGGGCGGCAAGCGGAGCCGGAACGAGGACCGTGCCGCCGTCACGCAGATCGGCATAGGCATCGGCGCGCGCTGCTCCCGTCACGATCAACGAGCCCGCATCCTGGAAGACGTTCGGATCGATCCCAGCCAGGGCGATCTCCTCCTGCTCATCGTCCACCACGCGAACGGCCGGCAGTTCCAACACAGGGCTCGCCACCTGCACGCCGGGCGTCGCGTCGAACGTGGTGCGGAAGCTCTCGACCTCGAGCGGCACGCTGCTGCGGATCGCGTTGCCGCCGGGCAGGATGGAGGCGACCCAGCGTTCCGCGCCAGCCCTCGCCGACTCAGCCACGGTGCCGAGCGCAACGACGGCCGCCAGGGCGATCATCATGGCCCCCACCGTCAGTCCGGTGCGCACGCGGTCGCGCGACAGGTTTGCCCGCCCCAGCAATCCCTGGGCGCCGAAGAACCATTCGAATGGGCGACCGATGACCTTGCCGAGTGGCTCGAGCACGAAGGCGGTCGCGATCGCGCCGCCGAGCAGCAGTGCCAGCGACAGGATGATCGGCAGGAGCGGCGTTCCCGCGCGCCCGATCGGGAAGAAGAAGATTCCGACGACCACCACGATCAGCTCCGCGATGATGAGCGTACGAAGCCGATCACTGAGCCCGCTGCCGGATTGCGAGGTCGGGCGAAGGGCGTTTACCGGCGTGAGCCGCGCCACCCGAAGTGCCGGCACGATGGCACCGGCCACCGTCACGCCGAGTCCCAGCACGAAGGCCAGCAGGAGACCGAGTGGCGGCAGCGGCAGGCCGACCACCAGCGCCGCGCGCGTCGAGGCCAGGAAAGCGATCATGCCGGCCGCCAGCAGGATGCCGACGACCAGTCCGAGCGCGCTGCCGATGACGCCGAGCGCGAGCCCCTGCCGCAGCACCAGGCCCAGTACCTGTCGCGAGGTGGTGCCCGCCGCTCGCAAGAGGCCGAACTCGCGCGTCCGCTCGCCGACCGACATGGCCAGCGTATTGCCCACCAGGAAGGCGCCGACCACCATGGCCACCAGGCCGAACAGGAACGCCACGCTGGCGAAGCTTGCCTGGGCCGATGCGAGGCGAGCCGCCGCATCGGCCGGCGTCTCGACGATGAATGGCTCGTCAAGCCCGTCGGTCACCCGCGCGAGGGCACCCGACACGTCGCCGTCCCCGAGGTCGAGATCCAGGTAGCGGATCGGCGCGGGCACCTCGAACGAGTCGTCGAGAGTGGACCGTGACACCACCATCACTTCGCCACGCTCCAGCGCCGCGAAGCCGGTGTCGGCCATGAGCCCGATGATGCGCAGCGGCGGCATTCCCTCGCGCCGGCCATCCAGCCGCAGCTCGTCCCCGAGACCGAGCCCGTGTCGCGACGCCCACGAGGCGGCCACGAGCGCGTCGGTGGGACTGTCCACCGAGAGTGGCACACCGGCGGTGAGGCGCGGTTCGCGCAGGAGGGCATCGACGTCCGGGTCGATGCCGATGGTGACGAGCGAAAACACCTGCTCCTCGTCGCCAGGTGCCGTATTCACGATCAGCCGCCGCTCGGAGACGGGCGCCGCAGCCCTGACGTCCGGGCCGGCGCGCAGCGTCTGAATGGTCCTCGGCGTGAAGCCGGTATCGGCGAACGCGCGCAGCCGCACGTCGGCGTTGCCCAGCAGGTCGACCGTGGCGCTGCGAAGCGTGGCATCGGAAGCGGAGCTGGTGATGATGGTGGCCGCCACGACGGCCACCCCGAGCGCCACTCCGATAATCGCCAGTGCCGTACGCAGGGGGCGGGCAAGCAGCCCGCGCCAGGCGATCGTCGCCAGGCGCATCGGCGCCTAGAGCCCCAGCTTG
>JBPCKH010000026.1:0-5490 GCA_051004475.1 Candidatus Limnocylindria bacterium
GCCTTCGCGCGCGCAAGCAGCGCGTCGCTGCGCTCCAGGATCAGCCGCCCATCATCGATACGGGCCACGAGCGGCGTGCCCGGGCCGAATTCCAGTTCGCGGCGCAGCTCGACGGGCACCAGGACACGGCCGTCAGGTCCCACCTTTGTCGTCAGCATTTCTAGATCCTGACATTAGCTGAGAAAACTGTCAATTACCTTGCGGCACGACGAAGCAAGCGGTCGATTGCAGCGGGGTCATCGGCTTCGATGCTCGTGACGCCTCCGGCCGGACTCTCATCCTCCTGCCATCCGATGGTGATGCCCGGGTTCTGACCATTCGTGCCATCGGGCGCGAACAGATGAGCCGACCCGCGCACTGCGTCGCCACGGGCGACCGCCCAGTCATCGAGAAGGGCCCGGCGCGCGCGTCCATCGTCGAGCGCCTCGGCCAAGGCAGCGACATCGAGCGACTCGCATTCAGTCGCCACCTCCAGGATCACGTGACGCAGGCTGATGCAGCGGCTCTCGGCCCAGAAGGCGCGACGCAGGCCACGATCCAGCTCCTCGGAGCCATCCAGGGACTGGAGCTTAGCCGCCAGCACGGCCTCCATCGGCAGCAGCATCGTCACCGGCCAGGTGTGATCGGGCACGGACCAGGCCTGCCACCCGGCGCGCGGCGCAAGCTCGGCGGCGACGCGCCAATCCGCATCCCGCTGCGGGCGCGGCGTCGGCTCGTTGTTGAACAGCTCCAGCGGGAAGGCGTGGTGATCGAAAGCGACCCGGCCCTCGAGGCCAAGGCGGCGGCGCGCGTCATGCAGCCGCCATACGACGGCGTGGGACCAGGGACAACCGAGATCCGACCATACCGCGATCGTGCCGAGCGCGACTTTCATCGGTTTAGTCCAGCGTGAAGTAGTCGCCGCCGGAATAGCGACCCGTGCGCTCCTTGCGGATCTGCATGAGGACGTCATTCAGGAGGCTCGACGCACCGAAGCGAAACAGGTCGGGCGTCATCCAGGCCGGTCCCAGCGTCTAGTGCAGGACGACGAGGTACGAGATCGCCTCCTTGGCGGTGCGGATCCCCCCGGCGGACTTCATGCCGACGACGCGGCCCGTCTGGCTGTGAAAGTCCCGAATGGCCTCCATCATCACGAGCGACACGGGCAGGGTCGAGGCCGGATTGATCTTGCCGGTGCTCGTCTTGATGAAGTCGGCGCCCGCAGCCATGGCCAGGACCGATGCACGCCGGGCGTTGTCATAGGTTTCAAGCTCGCCGGTCTCGAGGATGACCTTGAGGTGGGCCTCCCCGCATGCATCCTTGACCGCCACGATCTCGTCATAGACCGATGCGTAATCGCCGGACAGGAACGCGCCACGGTCGATGACCATGTCGATCTCGTCGGCGCCCGTCTCGACAGCGGAACGCACATCCGCCAGCTTGACCTCGAGCGGCGCCTGGCCCGACGGAAAGTACGTGGCAACCGAGGCGACTTTCACGCCCGAACCCTTCAGCGCGGCGAGGGCGGTCGGGATCATGTTCGGGTACACGCACAGCGCGGCGACACTCGGGATGCTGGGATCGCTCGGATCGGGACGGCGCGCCTTGCCGGCCAATGCACGCACCTTGCCCGGCGTGTCCTTGCCCTCGAGCGTCGTCAGATCCATCATCCGGATCGCCATGTCGAGCGCCCACAGCTTCGCGTCCTTCTTGATGCTGCGCTTCGCCAAGGATGCCGCCCGCTCCTCGACGCCGACGGCGTCGACAGCCCACACGCGGCCGAGCAGGCTTCCGAGATGCTGGTGGCGACCGGTGGTCAGGTCGCCGCGCCCATTCGTGCGGGCCGGGATTGTCGTGGTCATCGGCCGATCATTGTACCCGCGCACGCGCCTGTTACCCTTCGAGGCCGATGGCCGCCGATCCAATCGTCTATTGCCTAACGCGCGACCGTGAACTCGCCCGCATGCTGGACGAGCGTCTGACGGGCGCCATCGCCTTCTTCTATAACGATGCGGCGCGACTGCACCAGGCAGTGACCCTGCGCGGGCCAGATCTGATCGTGGTCGACACGGGCGCGGTGCGTCCCGAGTACGGGGATGCGGGCCTCGGTCCGATATTCGACTTCCTCCGCCACCGTGTCCCGACGGCGCGCCTCTCCGTGCGACCCACCGTTGGCGTGGAGCATCTGGTGGCCGCCGAGGCCGGAGAAGGGGTCGAGCTACTCCCGGCCGAGGTGCTCGCGTGCGCCGACTCGGTGGCGGCCGCCTGCGGCTGTCCGTGACGCGCCGCAACACCACCCGTTTCCTTGATTCGCCTATGTGGTTGACGATGTGCGAGCTGACTCGACCACGCCGCGCGTTTTCACGCTCGGCGCCGCGTGAAATCTCACGTAGCTCCAACGGGGTTGACAGATGAAGGAACCCGAAGCGCTGACCGGATAGCGCCAACACGGTTGGCGGATGAAAGGTCCGTCGGTCCTCAAGGCTCACGCCGAGGACCTTCGGCCACGTCGCTGGCCGCGCTACTCGTGCTGCGGGGCTATCGGCATCGAATGATCAAATCGGGAAGGCTCGCCGGCATGCTGCACCGTGCCACGGGCAAGACCGCCAAGGAGCTCACCTTCGTTGGGAGATAGCCCCGTAGCACGGGTCAGAGGCGTTGGTGGTCCGACTGGGTGCGCGCCCGACTCGACTGAGCGGCCAGTAACGGAGGAGGGCGCGCCATTCGACTTCGTCCGTCGGCACGACGCCGAAGATGCGGGCATCCGTGCTCCCTGCCGGGTTGTCGCCACGAAGGATGACACCGAGTCCATCGACGCGGGCAACTCGCTTGATGAGCTCGCGGCGAGGGTCTCGCGGATCCTGCGCCAGCACGATGTCACCAACGCGCGGGCCCCGGCGGACGACAAGCAGGCGATCACCGGGTCGCAGCGTGGGCGCCATCGACTGGCCGCGCACCTCGACCACGTCGAAGTATCGGCGCACAAGCAGCGCTCCGACGATGGCGAGGAGGAGCCAGGTCAGGCCACTCCTCCATCGGTCCAGGAAGATCGGCGCGTCAGGAAGGGCGGCCGTTGACGCGGGTCTTTTCGAGCCCGCCGGTTGCCTTCCACATCTCGTCAATCGTGTCGATCATGGTGAGCAGCTCCTTGGCCGCTCCGGCATCGAGCGACTGCTTCACCTTTGATGCCTGCTTGGTCGCCTTCCAGAAGGTCTCGTGCAGGTCGGGATACTTCTCGACGTGCTCGGGCTTAAAGTAATCGTGCCATAGGACGTCGAGGTGGTGCTTGACCAGCTCAGCCCGCTCCTCCTTGACGTTGATGCAGCGTGCCTTGAAGTGCGCGTCATCGCTAGCGTCGTGCTTCTCGATGATGCGCAGGCAGGACTCCGCCTCGATACGGGCCTGCTCGGGGTCGTAGACGCCGCACGGGATGTCGCAGTGCGCGTCGACGACGCGGGTGGGATGCAGAATGGAGCGCAGGGTGAGCATCGGTCTCCTCAAGTGGTAACTCATTGGTTGGTCGTGGTTAACCGGCAGCCGTTGCAAGCAGCCTGCCCGAAGCGGACGGCGCGACACCGCCAGTTACTCGCCAGACGGGTAAGGGGGAGGACATGGCCCGCTTCCGTGCCATCTCACTCGCGCCGAGAGTGAAAGGCCCTGATTCGGCAAGCTCGCGAGTAGCGACGGCAATATCTGCTCGCCAGGCGTGTGGATGGCGGAGTCGGGGACATTGCGACAGAGAACTATGAGCCCATCACGATGCCGCCATCCACGCCGAGCACCTGGCCGGTGACGTAGCGCGCCTCATCGGAGGCGAGGTACACCGCGGCGGCGGCAACATCATCGACGCTGCCCACGTACCCCAGTGGCGTCATCGCGGTGAGCGCATCCGTCGCGGCGACCGGCAGGTCGGCGGTCAGATCGGTCTCGATCAGGCCGGGCGCAATGGCATTGCAGGTGATGCCGCGGCTGGCCAGCTCACGGGCGGTCGTCTTCGTCAGGCCGATGAGCCCCGCCTTGGCCGCCGCGTAATTCGCCTGGCCGGCATTTCCCATTCGTCCTGCCGCGCTCGACATATTGATGATCCGCCCGGAGCGCGCCTTCAGCATCGGTCGCGCGATGGCGCGCGTCATCCAGAACGGTCCCGACAGGTTGGTGCCGATGACCGCATCCCACTCGTCGGCGTCCATGCGCATCAGCAGGTTGTCACGCGTGATGCCGGCGTTGTTGACGAGGATGGCGATCGAGCCGAGGCCGTCGATGGCCGTCTTCACGATCGCCTCGCAGGCCTCACGGCCTGCACTCGTATCGCCCTGCACGGTGACCGCGCGACGACCGCCGGCTGAGATCCGCTGCGCCACCTCGTCAGCCGCCTCGGCGTTTCCGCGATAGTTGATCGCGACGTCGGCGCCCTGGCCCGCCAGCGCCAGCGCAATCGCGCGACCGAGGCCGCGGCTCCCGCCGGTGACCAGCGCCGTCTTGCCACTCAGGTCGAACATCAGGGCTGCTCCATGCTGACCGCGATGTCCACGCCCGCGGGCGCAGGCTGCCGAGGACCGATCCGCGTCTGCGTCCCGGGGGCCAGGCTGCGGCGGGCCGGATCAGCCGTCCACTCCACCACTGCGGCTCCGGCGGTATAGCCGGCGCCGAACGCAGCCATCAGGAGCTTGTCGCCGGGCTTGATCCGATCCTCGGCCAGCGCCTCGACCAGTGCCATCGGAACCGATGCCGCGCTCGTGTTCCCGTAGCGCTCGATGTTGAGGTACGTCCTGTCGGCCGGGATGCCGACAGCGTTCTGGACGCTCTCGATGATCCG
This sequence comes from Candidatus Limnocylindria bacterium, assembly GCA_051004475.1. GTDB lineage: Bacteria > Chloroflexota > Limnocylindria > QHBO01 > QHBO01 > JACDBZ01. The sequence goes on from JBPCKH010000026.1 coordinate 4,796, forward strand.
CAGGTTTGCCTGGTGGAAGAGGAACTGGTCCACGTCGTCGACCGTCAGGCCAGCGTTGCGCAGTGCCGATTGCGACGACTCGGCGAGCTGCCGGGTGGCGTATCGGTAGACCTCCTTGCCGGCCATGTGCACGAAATGGCCGCCCTCGGCCACCGTCTGCGGCGTGGTCGGACAGGCCGATCCGCCCGCCGGAAAGATGATGCCCTGCGCGCCGCTGCCATCGCTGTACATGTCGAGGCCCACGAGACCGCCCGCCCTGTCTGAGGCCGACATGATCACTGCGCCGGCGCCGTCGCCGAACAACACGCAGGTGTTGCGGTCGGTGTAGTCGAGGAAGCGGCTGAGCAGCTCGACGCCCACGACGAGCACGTTGCGGTACATGCCACTGCGGATGTACGCGGTGGCGGTCGCCAGCGAGAAGATAAAGCCCGAACAGGCCGCCATCACATCGAAGCCCGCCGCCCGCGTGGCGCCGAGCTGGTGCGCCACGAGCACCGCGGTGGAGGGCATGTAGTAGTCGGGAGAGCACGTGCCGACGATGACGAGGTCGAGCTCGCTCGCAGCCATCCCGGCCACCGCCAGCGCGTCGCGCGACGCACGCACGCCAAGGGTGGCGGTCGTCTCTTCGTCCCCGGCAATGCGCCGCTCGCGGGCCCCAGTGCAGCTAACAATCCATTCGTCCTAAGTCTCCACCA
>JBPCKH010000027.1:0-2854 GCA_051004475.1 Candidatus Limnocylindria bacterium
GCACCGTCCAGGCGCGGGCGGCCGGGCCGGCGATCGTCGACGACGCCAACGAGCTGGGCACCGACCTCATCGTCATGGGCCTGCGCTACAAGAAGCGGTTCGGAGGACAATGGGACGCGGGACGCACCGTCCCGTACGTCATGCGCAACTCGACCGCGCCGGTCTGGTGCCTGCGTGCCGAGACGAAGGAGCTGGCTAACACGACATGAGGGTCATCATCGTCGGCTGCGGCCGCGTCGGAGCCCGCGTCGCCGCGGAGCTCGACACCCGCGGCGAACATGTCACCGTGATCGACATCAGCCCACGCGCGTTCGGCCGGCTGCCGCCGACCTTCAAGGGCGAAACGGTCCGGGGCAACGGGACCGATGAGGACGTCGTGCGCGCCGCCGGCGGCGAGCAGGCGGACGTGGTGATGGCACTCACCGAGGGCGACAACCGCAACGCCCTCGCGGCGCAGCTTGCCAAGCACACCTTTGGGGTCCCGCGCGTGATCGCCAAGATCAACGATCCGCTGCGCGGCGAGGCCTATCGCGCGGTCGGCGTTGAGACGATCTGCCGCACGCTCATCCTCGGTGACGCACTCGTGGTGGCGGCGCAGGAGGGCGCGGAGGCGACCAACGGGTTCGTCGAGCCACCCACTGCCGAGCCGCGCCGGAGCGCCCCGATTGCCGGATCGGCCGCGGACGTGAAGGTCCAGTCGGCCATGGACGCAGCCGAGGACGTGACGGCCGAGGCCACCGTCATCCAGCCCGGCGACGGACAGGGAGGCCTCTGAGCATGTACGTCGTGGTCGTCGGCGGCGGCAACGTCGGCTATTACCTGACCAAGGAGCTGCTCGCGGCGGGACACGAGGTGGTCATGATCGAGGAGGACCATGTCCGCGCGCGGCAGATTGCCGACGAGCTTGGCAGCATCGTGGTCGCCAACGACGGCTGCGAGGGTCGCTACCAGGCCGAGGCCGGCATGGGCAGAGCCGACGTGATGGCCGCGGTGACCGGTGACGACGCGGTGAATCTCGCCGCGTGCCAGATCGCCAAGATGCGCTTCAACGTGCCGCGCTCCATCGCGCGCATCAACGACCCCAAGAACGAGAAGCTGTTCCGTCAGCTGGCCATCGACGAGACGGTCAGCCCGACCCGCTCGATCCTCGGCGTCATAGAGCACGAGATCCCGGTCCACGACCTGCTCCATCTTGCCGAGCTCGAGGGAGGCGAGGTCCAGATCGTGGAGGCACATCTCGACGACGACTCGCCCGTCATCGGCCGCGAGCTGCGTGAGCTGGACCTGCCGGAGGGGAGCACCATCGCGGTCCTGATTCGGGATGAGCGGGCCCAGCCGCCGAGATCGGACACGCGGCTGCGGACCGGCGATAAGCTGCTGGCCGTGACCTCGGCCGATGGTGAGGCAGAGCTGCGACGGCTGCTCATCGGCGAGTGACCGGGCCCGATCCGGGACGCGTGCTTCGGCGGGCACTGATCGCATGGGGCTTCGGCCACCTGGCCATCGGCAGCCGGCGGACCGGCTACGGCCTCCTGGCCGCGGAAGCCGTGTCGATCCTCCTCGTTACCTGGTTGACCATCGGCCTCGCCGATACGAGCGCCTACCTCGTCCCCTTCATCGCCGGGGTTGCGTTCATCGTGGCCTGGACCTGGCAAGCGGTGCATGCCTATCGGTCCGCCCATGCGCTCCAGGCCACCCGGCCCCCCACGCCCGAGCGCTCACCGGCGGCCGCCATCGGCTGGCTCAGCCTTCCCCTGCTGATCTGGGGAACCGGGTTCTGGCTGATCGGTGCGCACGGCGCGACGCCGGCAGCGGTCCTGGACAGCTTCGTGACCGATTGGAGCGCTGGAGAGCTGGGACCGGGGTACCCCTCTACCGTGCGTGCAGAGGCGTCGGATGCGGAAGACCGCCTCGGCAGCGGGCCGGACCGCTTTCGGGATATCCGCGTCCTCGTCGTCCGGGAATCCGGTGGTCGGGCCACCGCCGCCGCCGAGGCGATTCACTACGAACGCCGAGCATCCCGTTTCCTGTGGATTTTCCCCGGCAGCGAGCTCGTCCCGGTTGCCGATCAGCAGGTCCTCACCCTGGAACTTCAGGCGGTTCCCGTCGAGCTGCCGGGCGGCGGTGACATCGGCGCCGTGCGTTGGGAGCTCGTCACCGCCGACGCCGGACCGTAGGACCGATCCGTCGCCACGCAACGCGAGCCGCGGTCGCAGGTGACAGTTGTCACAATCCTTGACAACGCCATTGTCAGGGTTTAGGGTCTTGTCATGGACCCATCGCGGCGAGCAGCGCCGTCACCGACAAGCGTTCCGCGCCGCGATCCCCTGACACGACCCCGATACATCATCAGCATCGCCGCCGAGCTGGCGAGCTGCCATCCGCGCACGCTGCGGATCTACGAGGAGGAAGGACTCCTCTGCCCGCAGCGACGCAACAACCTCCGTCTCTACAGTGAGGCGGACATCAAGCGCGTTCGTATCATTCGTTTCCTCACGACTCGACAACGAGTCAATCTCGCAGGCGTGCGGGTCATCCTTCAGCTCGAGGCCCTCGGCAAGATCCGGGTCTACGATCTGTTCGATGAGGACGATCTCGAGCGATTCGCCGAAGACACCGACGAGACCCACGAGCCGGAGCTCGCTGCATCATCGGCTGAAGGAGCAGACCCACGTGGCAACTGACGAGACCCAGAACATTCCCGACCCCGCAACCGACGAGGAGAACGGCGCCGACGCCGAGCGCGTCCAGGTGCTGCCGCTTGTCGCGCTGCGTGACACCGTCATCTTCCCGGAGATGATCGTGCCGCTGCAGGTCGGCCGCGACCGCAGCGTCAAGGCGCTCGACCGTGCCG
>JBPCKH010000028.1:0-5100 GCA_051004475.1 Candidatus Limnocylindria bacterium
GCGCTGATGCCCTTCTCGAACGTCGTTCGGGGCTGCTCGCTGTCATGCCAGCCGAACTTGTAGCCGTCGGGAATCTGGGTCAAGGCGGGATTCGGAAGGGCCATGTGCTCCTCGGTTCTGGCCGGGATTCTATTCGCGGTGCGAATCCCGACTCAAATGGTCGGTGTTGGGCGTTCATTGTCCTCCATGGCCTCCGGCCGGTCAACCGACGCTGACCAGCAGCGCGGCTTCCACCCCACGCACGTATCGCGACTCACTGACCGATTTGCCGCCGGGGGGTCACGGCCGCCTGCACCTCCTCCATCGATGAGCCGATGAGCTCACGCGCCCGCTCGGGCACTACCGCCCTGTCGATACTCATCAGGTGAACCACGCGACCGTCGACCGCGCAGGCCAGCACCGATCCCTCAACCAGCCAGCGCTCCTCGTCCCACGCGGTCGCATCGCCGAACACGTCCAGCACGGTCCCGGCGATCTCCGAGAAAACACACGCCGGCTTCGGCGCGGGTACCGGGAGCCCGAGCATGGAGAGCGCCGCGCGCTCACCCGCCTCGCGCGCGGCATGCCAATGCTCGACCCGTCGGCCACGCACCCGGGTAACGTCGCCGGCGGCCCAGATCGCGGGATGGTTGGTGCGCTGGCCAGCGTCGACGAGGATACCGTCGCCGGTGGCGATACCGGCCTGCGCCGCCAGATCGTCCCGCGGCACCACCCCGATGCCGGCCACAACGAAGCCAGCGGCGAGCCGGTCGTCGCCGACCCATGCTGCACCCGGCGTCAACCGCGTGACGGAGGAACCCAGCCGCAGCACGATCCCGGATTCGGCCAACCGGGCAGCAGCCCATGCAGCGAGTCCGGTGCCCAGGGCGCCTCCCCAGAGCGCCGGTGCCACCTCGACCACCGTGGGCCGAAGGCCGAGACCGGCGAGAGCAGACGCCACCTCGAGGCCGATGAACCCGCCACCAACGACGACCACCGGCGCATCCTGTGACGCCGCGACAGCGGCTTCGCGGACAGATCCTGCATCGCGTGCGGTCCGGAGCATCAACGCCTGGTCTGCTCCGGGGATCGCGAGGCGGCGCAGCTCGGCGCCGGTGGCCAGCAGGCAGCGTTCGAAGGAGACAAGCGAGCCATCCGCGAAGGTCGCGCGCCGCGCATCGGGATCGAGTGCGGTGACCCGTACATCGGTCCATAGCTCGACCGATCGTTTCGCGTACCACGATGCCGGCTCGGCGGCCAGCAGATCGTCTGAGGCGCCGTCACGCAGCACCTCCTTGCTCAGGGGCGGGCGGTTGTACGGGGCTCGATCCTCGTCGCCCACGAGAAGGATCGAGCCGTCGAACCCGTTCCGGCGCAGGGCGCGGGCGCAACGCAGCGAGGCCACGCCGCCACCGACCAGCAGGACGTCCACGGACCGATCAGCCCCCGGCATCGAAGATCTCCGCGCGCAGCATGGTCGGCACCAACCGTTCACTGAGGAGGCGCTGCAGGCCGATGGTCTGACCGGTCGTTTCCAGCCACGCCCGCGCGAGCGGCGGACCGGCCGCGCGAGCAAGGCTGGTCGCGCGGGCCAACGGATCCCGCCAACGGATCCGAGGATCAACCCCGAGCTCGGGGAGGCGCGATTCGACCGACGCGAGCGCGGCAGCCGCGAACTCGGGTGCGAGGTCATCGAGCGCGCGACGAACGGCAATGATTCGATGACCGTCCCACGCCAGGCCGGCGGAGCGTCCGATCCGTCCGAGCTCGTGCGCGAACTCGAAGTCCGCCATGAGGACCTCGCGCCCAACCGCCGCGAGTCCGAACTCGACGGTCGTCTCCGGCGATGGTCTCCACTCCGGCACGGGCGAACGCATCAGCTGCGCGAGATGTCGACCGGGATAGCCCTCCGAGGAAATCGCTCGAAGCAGCCGATCCGCGGTCCACGCCACGCTCCCGTTGAGGATGAGCCGCGCCGGTTCGAGCCTGGCTCGCCATCCTCCGGCAGGTCCGTCGACAATCGCAAGCGCAAGCGTTTCGTCGCTCGGAAGGTCAAGATCCTCGTGTGCGCGTTGTCGAAGAACGTGCAGCAACCGCTCGGCAGCGGGGCGGAGGGTTTCCGATCGAATGTGCATTCCGGCGTCGTGGATAGCAAGCCGATCCGCAAGCGAGTTGCCGGACGGCAGGAGCTCCTTCAGGCGGCTGAGGACCATCTCGTCGGACGGCGGAAGTGGAGCGTCCACGATCGTCTCGAGCGCAGTCCTGTCGCCTTCCACGGCACCGACCGCGCGAGCCGCGGCAGCAAGCGCTCGCGCCTGGACACGCAACCACGTCGAATCGGCGTCGTCGGAAAGTACCTTCGCATCCGTCGCGAGCCACGACGCGTCGAACGTTTCCTGTCCACGGCCGTCGAACGCCGCGACCAGTCGTGCGTATCGGTCTCGGAAATCGTCCACGCCGCCATGCTACCGGCGCGGCTATGCTCGGTCCGATGCCGCCCTCCGACGGATTCCGCCTGCGCAACGCAGATACCACCGACCTGCCGCGCATCGCCGAGATGCGCGACGAGGTTGGCTGGGGGGTCCATGACTGGGCGCTGCGCGCAGTCCTGGAGCCACCCCACGCGCGCTGCATCGTCGCCGTCGATGGTCGCGACGTCGTGATCGGTGTTGGATCGGGCATCAGCTACGGTCAGATGGGCTTCGTCGGCAACATGATCGTGGACTCCGGGCATCGGCGGCGCGGGATCGGTGCGGCCATCCTCCAGGCGGTGATCTCATTCCTGGAGGAGCGCGGCACCACGCGCATGGAGCTGTACGCCACCACGGAGGGGCGCCCGCTCTACGCGCGGCACGGATTCGAGCTGACCGGTGCGAGCGCAATGGTCCGGGTTCCCCGCGCGGTCGTCAGCTCCGCTGAGGGCGTCGCGGGCGTCGGGGTGCGCGATGCCAGCACCCATGCCGAAGCGGACATCATCGCGTACGACACGCCACGCTTCGGCGGTGACCGACGCGCCGTCCTCAGAAACATCGTGGGAGATCGGCAACGGCCCGTCGTCGTCGCGCGGCGGGAGGGAGCGATCGTCGGGTACGGATGGGTGCGTCCCGACGGCGAGCGCATCGGTCCATTGGTGGCCGATACGCCCGAGATCGCCGTCGCCCTCATCGGCGAGGCGTTCGCTCGCATGCCACTCATCGACGAGCTGACCCTGAACGTGCCGTCCGACAATCGCGCCGGCGCCGAGCGGCTGACGGATCTCGGAGCAGAGGAATCGCCGTGGGATGGCCGCATGGCGCGCGGACCGGACGTGCCCCGACGTGGGGAGACGATCTACGGCAACCTTGTCGGCGCGCTCGGGTGAGCATGACGACCGGCCTCGTCCTCCGAGCGCGATCGGGGTTCTACACGATCGCAACGGCGGAGGGCGACCTCATCGAGGCGCGCCTGCGAGGTCGCATGAAGAAGGAACGCCAGGCGTCTGATCTTGCGGTCATCGGCGACCAGGTCACGGTCGAACGTCTGCCGGACGGCACCGGTGCCATCGACTCGGTCGTGCCGCGCGAGAGCCGCTTCAGCCGTCGCCAGCCTGGTCCGCGGGGCTCCTGGCGCGAGGACGTGATCGTTGCCAATCCGGATCTGGTTGCCGTCGTCTTCTCCGCGGACCGACCGCCACCGAACCCTCGGCTGATCGACCGCTTCCTCGTCGTGGCGGAGTACAACGAGGTCCCGGTGCTGCTGGTGGCCAACAAGGTCGACCTGGTCGGCATGGAAGCGGCGCGTGCGCTGTTCGAGCCCTATCAACGCATCGGCTACGACGTCGTCTACGCCAGCGCCAAGGCGCAGATCGGCCTCGAGGAGCTGCGTGCTCGCCTGGCCGGCAAGCTTGCGATCGTGACCGGCCCGTCAGGCGTCGGTAAGTCAACGTTGCTGAATACGCTCCAGCCTGGCCTCCAGCTCGTGACCGGCGAGGTCTCGGACGTGGAGAGCGGCAAGGGAAAGCACACCACCACCCACGCGGAGCTGCACCCGCTGGAAGGCCCTGCCGGCGGATACGTCGCCGATACGCCCGGCATCCGGGAGCTCGGCCTGTGGCAGATCCCTTCCACCGAACTGGCGTCATGCTTCCCAGAGTTCCGCCCCCATCTGGGTGCCTGTGCATTCAACGACTGCACCCATCTCCACGAGCCGCGCTGCGGCCTGCGCGCCGCCGTTGAGTCAGGCGCCGTGACAGAGGCCCGCTACGACTCGTACCGGCGCCTGCTCACGGGCGACCTTCCAACCGGACGGATTCCGGCGTAACAGGTTCATGCCCGCCTCCGTCGAAGAGGCACGCGAGCGCCGATTCAGAGCGCTCGCCAACGAGGTCAGGTCCGATGCGTCGTTCTCTCTCGCTCCTCGCGGCCGTGCTGCTCGTGGCCGGCGTCATCCCGGCAACAACATTGGCTGCCGTGCCGGACTATCAGCGCGTCATCACATCGCGTCAAGCCGATGCGGCCCTCGCGAGCCTGGACGGCTGCATCCTCACCGAGATCTTCGTCTCGGGCACCGACGCTGTCTTCGGCGGCCGTCCGGGGCCGATCAACCGCCAGGGCCTCGCAAGTGTTCTCGTCCGGCAGAACGACGTGTGCGCGGGAGCTGCGTCGCTGGGCCACCTTGGTGTCTTCGCGGCCGGCGGTGGTGGCGGGACACCCGTCTTCGACGGGCTCGGCCAGACGCTGGATCGTCTCGGCAGCACGGTTCGCCTCGATCGAGCGTGGCTGCGCACCGACATCCCGGTCATCAACGAGGTCCCCGGCGCGGGGGAGGAAGTCATCGTTGCTCTTGATCTGACCTGGAGCCTCGTCGGGGAGCTGGAGCGCGACACCGGTCACCTGCACGTCCGCGTGCCGGGCGAAGGAAATGTCAATAGCCACCAGAACACGCTCATGGGCGAGGCCACGGTGAGCGGTTCGGTCCGCATCGGCGAGGACCTGTATTCGTTCGACGGCGTCGAAGGCGCGCACCTCGAGCAGGTCAAGGCCGGCTGCCAGGTGATCGCCCATCCATCGGCCGGCGAGCCGGACCTCAGCTGCTGATCGTCCGCCGGCGCGTTCGCCTAGCGAGTGAGCGCGCCGCGGTACA
>JBPCKH010000029.1:0-12071 GCA_051004475.1 Candidatus Limnocylindria bacterium
GCGTTCGTGAGGCGCCGACCGTCAACGCGTTGCCTGCGCCGAGCACTGCCAGTTGGCCGGTCTGCACGGAAATTCGCTCGGGACCCACGGTTCCGGCACCGGCCATCACGTAGACGAGCGCGTTGTAGTCGGCGCGCCAGGGCATCGTCAGCTCGGCCTCAGGGCTCAGGGTCGCGTGGACCAGTGTCATCGGCGTATAGGTCGATCCCGGCCCAGCGTGCCCGGCAACCTCCCCCGCGATGACGCGGATGAGTGCGCCTCCATCGGCCGAGGCCAGCAGACCGACCTCACGGGCGCGGATGTCCTGGTAGCGCGGCGGCGACCATTTCTGCGCCTTCGGCAGGTTGACCCACAGCTGGAAGCCGTGGAAAAGCCCACCACTCACGACAAGCGCCTCCGGAGGTTTCTCTATGTGCAGGATGCCGGCGCCCGCGGTCATCCACTGCGTGTCGCCGTTGGTGATGACTCCCCCACCGCCGTTCGAATCGGCGTGCTCGAACGTGCCGTCCATGATGTAGGTGACGGTCTCGAAGCCGCGATGCGGATGCCAGGGCGTGCCCTTCGGCTCGCCGGGTGCGTACTCGACTTCGCCCATCTGGTCGAGATGGATGAACGGATCGAGATCGGCCATGTCGACGCCGGCGAATGCCCGGCGCACCGGGAATCCGTCGCCCTCGAAACCTCTTGGCGCGGTCGTGATACCGCGGACGGCCCGCTGGCGCGCCTGCACGGGATCTGGTGTTGGAATATGCGGCAGGGCGGAGATATCGTCGACGGTGATGGCTGGCATGCGCTGATCATACACCATCTAGTTGCAGAAGCAACTACCTAGCCGCCGTGCCCCAGTAAAATGGCCCTTCCGCATGGACCGATGCGTACCAGCCGAGTTCCGCCGGCCGATTACGGAGGTCCCCCGGCCGCCACAGCACCTTGACCGCCCGATGCCGGCTGCCGTCGGTGAGCGTGCGCTGGACAACGCCGCGATCACGATCGATCCACGCCTCGTTGCAGATGCCGTGGTCGACCTCGTCGCCGAAGAAGACGCGGCCACTCGCACGCAACGAACGCGCCACGAGGCTCCAGAACGGCTCGAACTGGCCCTGCGGCACATGGGACAGGAAGTACCCGAAGAAGACGACGTCATAGGCGTGTGGGGGTTTCCAGTTGAACAGATCCGCCGCCAGGGACCGCACGGCACGATCAGCAACCTTCGCGCGGTTGACGTCGAGCATCTCCCGTGACGCATCCACCGCCGTCAGGCTGGTCGCGTACTCGGCCAGGATCGGCGTCCACTGGCCCGTGCCGGCCGCCAGCTCCAGTATCTCGCCCGCCGGCTTGAACGCGCGCAGCAGTGCGCATAGCGTCTCCGTGGGGAGCGAATGGATCCGCGGCGGGCGTGGTCGTGGTGTCGTACTCCGACGCTCGCGCCCGGTAGCAGGCGATCTGTTCGTCGAGAGGATCGCGATCCGAACCCATCAGCGGCGCTCCGCGGGCACTCCGAGTGTGACGGCCGCGGCAACGGTGGCAGTGGCCAGTGCCAGCGCCTGCCCGGCCGACAGCCCGGCATCGCCGGCGAAGAGCTGGGTGGCTGCGCTCGGAATCGCTCCGAGGACCACGGGAACCAGGGTCCAGCCCAGGACGAGCACCGTCGGGGCCGTGGCGCCCGGCAGGCGCACCATTCGCGTGGCGACCGCCGTGAGAACCCCGAGAAATGCGGCAAGCAGCAGGACCAGGATCAGGGCCGGCTGATCACGCGCGCCGGACGCATCGACCAGGCCCACGACCGCCTGGTAGGCAATCGTGACAGCGAACGCCAGGAGGGCACCCAGGATGATCGAACGAGCGCCGATCACGGCCGAGGGTCCTGCGCCAGTCGATCCCGCAGGCCCTGCGCGATTCGGTATGACTTGCCGGCGCCCATGACCAGCACGGCGTCGCCGGTCCCGACGTGGTCTGCGACGTAGTCAGTGGTCGCTTCCACGTCGCCGGTGGCAATCGCAGGCACCGCCGAGTTGCGCTCGATGGCATCGGCCAGGGCTTCCGCACTGGTGGAGACCATGGCTGCCGGCGTGTCGCGCGAGGCGAAGATGTCGGCGATCACGACCTCGTTCGCATCGGAGAATGCCGTGGCGAAGGCATCCATCAGGAGCGCGGTGCGCGAGTACATGTGCGGCTCGAAGACCGCCCACAGGCGCCGGTCCGAGCCCACCATCTGACGAGCGGCGGAGAGGGCGGCGCGCACCTCGGTCGGGTGGTGTCCGTAGTCGTCGTAGATCGTCACCGTCGCAGTATCGGCGATCAGCTCCATTCGGCGTCCAGCGCCGGCAAAGGTTCGAAGCCCGTCCGCCAGCGCGTCCAGGTCGGCCCCGAGCGTACGGGCCATGATCAGCGCTGCCGTGGCATTGAGAACGTTATGCGCTCCGGCCAGGGTCATCTCGAAGCGATGCTCGAACAGGGTGAAGGCGGTTCCGCCGCGGTTGCGCAGGACCGCGCTCGCCGTCGCCTCGCCACCCGGACCGTACCGCAGAATGTGCCCTTCCCAGCCGTGCAGGCGGCCAACCAGCTCGGTTGCGCCGCGATCGTTGGCGGCGATGACCAGCAGGCGGCCGCCCAGCGCCGCATCGCTGCCCATGCCGCGCACAAAGTGCTCAAACGAGTTCATCACAGCGGCGGTATCGGCGAAATAGTCGGGGTGGTCCATCTCGACGTTGGTGATGATCGCGCCGGCGGGATGGTAGTTGAGGAAATTGTCTCCGAATTCGTCGGCCTCCACCAGGAATGGTGCTCCATCACCCGGCCTGACCGATGCGCCCCAGGCGCCGACAAATGCCCCGACTTCGACTGTGGGGTCGAACCCGGCAGCGATGAGCAGGTGACCGAGCAGCGCGGTGGTGGTCGACTTGCCGTGCGTTCCGGTGACGCCCAGGCCGACGCGGCCGGGTGCCGCCTGCAGCTCGCCGAGGAGCGCCTGCCAGCTGACTACCGGGAGCCCTCGCATCTCGGCCTCGGCGAGCTCAGCGTGGTCGGGAACGGAGCGCAGGGCCGGCGAGATGGCGACACGCTGGATGCCGTCGAGATGGGCTGGATCATGCCCGACCGCGTACCCGATGCCGGCCGCGTCCAGGGGCGGCGTGTATGGGGAAGGGGCCTCGAGGTCACAGCCGTCCACGATCGCCCCTGCCTGGTGCAGCAGCAGCGCGGCGCCGGCCGCCCCCGACCCGGCGATGCCGATGACGTGTATCCGCTCGCCGCGTTCGACCACTTCCTACTGCTCCGATGTCAGGCGCGTGGCAAGCTCGATAGCCGCCAGCACCGATGCGCGCTTGTTGCCAGCGCGATCGTGCGGCCAGCTGTGACACTCCACGACGGCAACGCCATCACGGACAGCCGCGGCAACGTAGGTGAGGCCGACCGGCTTATCGGCCGTCTCGCCATCCGGTCCGGCGATGCCAGTCACGGCGACGGCGAGGCGTGCCACCGAAAACCGCCCCAGCGTGCCCGTGGTCATCGCCTCCGCCACCTCCGCCGAGACGGCGCCAACGCGCTCCAGGAGAGCGCCCGGTATGCCGAGGAGATCCTCCTTGACGGCGTCCGAGTAGCTCACGATCCCACCGAGGTAGTGCTTGCTCGAGCCCGGCACCTGGGTAATGACATGCCCGACCATGCCGCCCGTGCACGATTCGGCGCTCGCCATCTGCCAGCCGCGTTCGACGAGCGCGCGCCCGAGCCATCGGGCCGCGGCGTCAAGCTCTTCGTCCGTCGGAGGGTGCGTGGGCGGCATCGGTCTAACGATAGTTGGTGAATTGGAGGGGAACCGCGTAGTCGAGCTCCTTGAGGTCAGCGATGATGGCCTGAAGCTCGTCCCTGGACTTTGCCGAGACCCGGACCGCGTCGCCCTGGATGCTCGGCTTGGTCTTCGGAAATGTCTCGCGGATGCGCTTGGACAGCTCCTTGGCCTGTTCGCTGCTCAGGCCGCGCTTCAGCTTGATCTCCTGTCGCACCGTCGCACCGCCGGCCGGCTCGACCTTCCCCCACTCGAAGATCTTGAGGCTCAGGCCACGTCGAACGGCCTTCGACTCCAGCAGGTCCTTTGCCGCAGTGGCGCGGTACTCGTCGTCGGCCGTCAGTACGATCGCTTCCTTGCCGAGCTCGTATGCGACCTTGCTGCCCTTGAAGTCGTAGCGCGTCGCGATCTCGCGCCTTGCCTGATCAAGCGCGTTGACCAGTTCCTGCTGGTCGAAATCGCTCACCACGTCGAAAGATGAATCAGCTGCCATGACTCCCTACCTTCCTCTCACGTGCCTGATTGGGCGATCTGCCACTCGACGACGGCGCCATCGTCGCCCATGAAGCCGATGCCGATGCCATTGATGGTCAAGCGGACCGCCCCGGCGTTGCCGGCACGAATGTGGATCGATTCCTCGGCGGTGACCTGGATGGTGTCGCCATCGCCCGCGATCCCGCCCGAGACGTCGGCGACCGGCGTTCCGTCCTCCTCCACCTCCATGTACGAGTCCCCCCCATCCAGGCCGATGGTGCCCTTCAGTCCTGCACCGGGCAAGATCGTGACGCGGCGCGTGATCGGCTCCGCTGACGATGGCGTTGCAACCACGTCCCAGGTGCCCGGCGGCAGCGTCAGGCTGCCGGTGAACGACCCGGATGCGTCGGTGACCAGAGTGGCGGGCTCGGGAACCGACGGCGCAGCGGGCGCGACGTCCACGGCACCGCCCGCCGCATCGGTCACCGTGAAATTCAGCATTGGCGGAGCGGCAAGGACCACGGTCACGGTCACGTCCGTACCCGCTGGAGCGGTCCCGGACACCGGAATCGGTCCGCTGGCGGTTGCATCAGCCTCAGGCTGTGTGAGCGTGACCGCCAGGTCGCCGCTGGCGCTCGGTGGAGGACTCGCCGCGACTTCGGTCACGAAATTGATGCGACGGATCGATTCCGCCGATGCGCGCCTGGTCACGGGGTCGGTCGCCACCAGGTGAATTTCATTCGATCCGGGTAGCAGCTCGAGCGTTATCTCGAATCGTCCCTCGGCGTCAGCGGTTGCGCTGGGGTTCTCCGGCAGGCCCGTCACGGTGATCGTCGCGTTCGCGACCGTCATCCCGCGGATAGTGATCGTCTCTTCGGGATGCTCCGAGACGTCGCCGACCGGCTGGAGGATCTGCAGCTCAGGCGTGCGAGCGAAATTGATGAACTCGAAGACGATCCACGCCACCAGCGCGCCGACCAGGATGGTCAGGATCGCCGCGACGACCGCACCGGGAGTGACGACGAACGTTCGCCGACGGCGTACCGACATCGGGCGTGGTGGAGCGTGAGCGCTCGGGCGCTCCACGGCCGACGCGGACGACTCGAGCCGATACAGGTCGATGAGGTACTCCGGATCTAGCCCGAGGTACGAACCGTAGTTGCGCAGGAAGCCTTTCGTGTAGACCGCCCCGGTCAGTTCGCGGTACTCGCCACGCTCGAGCGCCGACAGATATCGTTCGCGGATCTTCGTATCCCGTTCCACTCGCGCCAGGTCGACGCTCCTGGCCTCGCGGGCAGTGCGGAGCACTTCACCGAGCTTGTGGACCTGGTCGGTCACGGCTCGTCGTCCTCGGCGGGGTCCATGTCGCCACCCCAGCCGTCGGACGTGACGAGCACCTCGCGAAAGCGGCTGCCGTCCTGGGCTCCGACAATGCCGCGATCCTCCATCTGGTCGAGGATGCGCGCGGCACGCGCGTACCCGATCCTGAGGCGTCGTTGGAGCAGGGATGCCGATGCCTTGTCCGACCGCCGCACGATGTCCACGGCCTGGGTGAGCAGGGCATCCGCGTCATCTTCCTCGTCCTCCTCGCCAGGTCGGCCGCCCGGCTTCCCGTCGCGTCGTGGTGCGGTGATCTCGGGGCGATACTGCGGCCCGCCCTGGCCGCGCCAGTGACGTGCAAGCGACTCGATCTCAGCATCGGTGACGAGGACACCCTGGAGCCGCACGGCACGCGGCGCGTCGATGGGCTGGTAGAGCATGTCGCCGCGTCCGAGCAGATCCTCCGCCCCGGTCGTGTCGAGGATGGTGCGACTGTCGATGCCGGAGGTCATCGCGAACGCGATGCGCGAGGGAATATTGGCCTTGATGAGGCCGGTGATGACCTGGACCGATGGGCGCTGGGTGGCGACGATCAGATGGATACCGGTGGCGCGCGCCAGTTGCGCGACACGGGTGATCGTCGCCTCGACCTCGTAGGCGCTGACCATCATCAGGTCCGCGAGTTCGTCGATCACGATGACGATGTATGGCATGCGCGGCTCACCGGCGCGCAGCGCTTCGTTGTAGCCGGCGATGTTGCGGACGCCGCGCGCGGCGAACTCGGCGTAGCGCCCCTCCATGGTGCCGACGGTCCATTTCAGCGCTTTGACCGCCTTTTCCGGTTCCACGATGACCTCGCACAGCAGGTGCGGGATGCCCTTGTACTGCGCCAGCTCCACGCGCTTGGGATCGATCAGGATCAGCTTCAACTCGGCCGGGGTGGCGTTCATCAGGAAGCTGTCGATGATGCCCTTCACGCAGACGCTCTTGCCCGAGCCGGTGGCGCCGGCGATGAGCAGGTGCGGCATCCGGGCGAGGTCGGCGCTGAACGGCTGGCCGGCCACGTCCTGCCCGAGCGCGAAGGCGAGCTTGGACTTCTTCGAGGCCTCGACATGGTTCGGGCTGGCAAGAACCTCCTTGAGGGTCACCAGATCGAATGCCGAGTTCGGGATCTCGACCCCGACGTACGGCTCCCCCGGGATCGGAGCCTCGATCCGGATGCTGCGCGCGGCCAGCGCCAGCGCCAGGTTGTCGGAGAGACCCTCGATACGGCTCAGCTTGATTCCAGGATCCACCTCCAGCGCGTATTGCGTGACGACCGGTCCTTCCTGGATCCGGGCCACCTTCACGCCGATGCCGAAGTGGGCCAGGGTCTCGCGAATTCGTTGGCCCTTCGCCGTCAGGTCCATCTGTGCGGCGGACGACTCAGGCGCCTCGGCCAGGAGCTCGAGAGCCGGCAGCTCCCAGGCACGCTCGACCGCATCGAGCGCCGCGTCCACCCCATCCGCGACGGCGGTCTCGGCGAGGTGCGCTTCCTCGGTCTGCTCGAGCTCGGCGGTCACCGGATGGGGCCGTGGCTCGGTGTCTGCCGGGGCCGGCGGCGGCAACGCGGCTGCTCGCGCCACTCCGGCGGCGGACGGTGGTGGCCGCTCGCGGCGGAGAATGACCGGCGGCTCCTCCTCCGCCTCGACGTCTCCGGCCAACCGATCGCGCATGCGGTCGATCAGTCCCGTGCGTGCCTCCCTGTCCGGGAGCGTGTCGCCTCGTGGCCGGGCCTCGGCGCTTTGTGGTCGACGCCCGGCGTCACGGCGCATCTCTTCGCCCTCGCGCTCCTGCCGCTCGTCGCGACCGGCGAGATAGGCGGCCACGAGGTCCCCGATGGTCATGTTGAAGTAGAGCAGCAGGCCCACGCCGAAGAGCAGGACCAGGCCGATCCACGCACCGGCGTTGCCGACGGCGCCGATGAGCAGGGCACTCACCCCGAAACCGAGAACGCCGCCACCCTGTCCGGTCGCCACGGCATCGGCTCCCCCGCCGACAGAAAGATGGAACATCCCGAGCAGCGCCAACGCCACGAGCGCGGCGCCGGTGGCCGCCATCCAGCGCTCCGCCGGCATGCTCTTCATCCAGAGCATGACCGCGAATCCGGCGAGGAGCGGCGCGGCGAACGCGATCCCCCATCCCAGCGTCGTGGAGAGCAGGCTGTGCCACGGGCGAATGATCGCGCCCGCGTCGGGCGCAAAGAGCGCGATGACGCTGATGATGGCAAGCAGGAGTAACACGAACGCCAACGCCTCGCGTACGAATCGCGCGCTCAGCACCATGGAACTCTTCTGCCGACGTCGCCGGGTCGGGCGGCGCCGAGTCGTCGTCGACCTCCGTCGAGTGGCCACGGACCGGGTCAGACCTCCATCACGATGGGCAGGATCATCGGACGTCGCTTCGTGCGCTGGTGGAAGAATCGGCTCAGCGTGTCCCGGATCTTTGTCTTCACGTAGTTCGCCTCGGCGGTGTGCTCGTCCTCGTGACGTTGGCGGAGCGCCTGCATGAGGTGGTCACGGGCGGCTCCCATGATCGGGTCTTCCGGATCGGAGAGGAAGCCCCGGCTGACCAGGTCCGCCATCCCGACCGGCTGCCCGGTCTTTCCGTCGATGGTGAGCGCCACCATGACCACCCCGTCCGATGCGAGCATGCGCCGATCGCGCAGCACGACACCGTCGATCCCATCAATCGCGGCGATCCCGTCCACGAGCACGGCGCCGGCCGTCACGGTGCCGGCCATGCGGCCGGTCTCCCCGTCGAAGTCGACGACCTGGCCATTCTCGAGCACGAAGATCTTGTCGACGTCGACGCCTGCGCCCTCGGCCAGCAGCGCGTGCTGAACGAGCATTCGATATTCACCGTGCACCGGCACGAAGTGTCGCGGCTTGACGAGGCCGAGCATGAGCTTGAGCTCCTCGCGCGATCCGTGCCCGGAAACGTGGCAGTGGACGAGCGGCTCGTAGTGCACCATCGCACCCTCTTTGAAGAGGTTGTCGATCGTCTTGGCGACCGCCTCCTCGTTGCCGGGAATCGGGCTCGCGGACACGATGACGGTGTCGCCGGGCTCGATCGTGATGTTGCGGTGGTCGCGGTTGCTCATCCGCGTCAGTCCGCTCATCGGCTCACCCTGGGAGCCGGTCGTCATGACGACGAGCTCCTCTTTCGGCAGCCGTTGCAGCTGCTCCTTGCGCACGAGCGTGCCGTCGCGGGCATCGAGGTAGCCACGCTCGAGCGCGATCGCCGTGTTCTGCTCCATGCTGCGGCCCAGGGCGACCATCTTTCGACCGTGAGCCCAGGCTGCATCGATCACCTGCTGCACGCGGCCGATGTTGGATGCGAACGTGGCCACGATCACCCGGCCCGGCGCCTCGCCCACCAGCCGGTGAAGACTCTCCCCGACCGTCGTCTCCGATAGCGTGTATCCCTCCTTCTCGGCGCGGGTCGAGTCGCTGAGCAGGAACTGGACGCCCCGGTTGCCGATCTCTGCGATCAGTCCCAGGTCGGCGCGCTTTCCGTCGGGCGGCGTGTGGTCGAACTTGAAGTCACCGGTGTGCACGATCGTGCCGAGACGCGTCGTGATCGCATAGCCCACCCCGTCGGGAATCGAGTGGTTGACACGGAACGGCGTGACGCGGAAGGAGCCGACCTCGAACTCCTGGCCGGGCTCGACGACGTGGAGTGGGGTCGAATCCAGGAGCTTGTGCTCGCGAAGCTTGCCCTGGACCAGGCCCTCGGTCAGCCGGGTGGCATAGATCGGCGTCCCGGGAATCTTTGGCAGGACGTATGGCAGGGCCCCAGTGTGGTCCTAGTGCCCGTGCGTCAGGATGATGCCTCGCACCCGATCATGATTCTCGGCGAGGTAGGTGACGTCGGGAATGACGAGATCGATGCCGAGCATCTCCGGCTCGGGAAACGCGAGTCCGCAGTCCACCACGAGGATCTCGTCGTCGATCTCGATGACGGTGATGTTCTTGCCGACCTCGCCCACTCCGCCAAGCGGGATGATGCGCAGGGAATCGGACATGGGAACTCCTAGCAGAGGGTCATCTGTTCGGCGCGACCGACGACCCACCACGGGCGTCACGCACAGCGTCTCGCGCGACGCGGCGTGGTGCAGCGTCGCAGCGCGATGGTACATCGGGAAGGCGTGCTGACCGCTGTTCGCGCGGCGCAAATGCGATGGGTCGCGCCGAGGTTTGCGCACGAGTTCCCGCCCGGACGGGCGCGTCAGCCAGGACGTTTGCCCCGTCGCGGACGGATTCCCGCACGCAGATCAGCTGTTCGTGCCGGCCTTGGCCATGTGCCGCTCCATCGCCGCGCGGCGGCTCAGGTTGACCCGGCCCATGCGATCGATCTCGGTCACGACCACCATCAGCTCATCGCCGATGCTGACCACGTCCTCAACCCGCGGCACCCGGTAGTCGGCGAGCTGGCTGATATGAACCAGTCCCTCCTTGCCGGGAAGGATTTCGACGAACGCGCCGAAATTCATGATCCGGGTCACCTTGCCGAGGTACTCCTTGCCGACCTCGACGTCCTTGGTCAGGCCCTCGATCCAGGCAATCGCCTTCTTGGCGGCTTCCCCGCTCGTCGCGGCAATCTGAATCGTGCCGTCGTCCTCGACGTTGATCTGGGTACCGGTCTCGGCGGTGATCTGTCGAATCACCTTGCCACCGGCGCCGATCACGTCACGGATCTTGTCGATCGGGATCTTCAGCGTCGTGATGCGTGGCGCGTACTGGCTCAGCTCCTCTCGGCTGGCGCTGATGACCTCCGTCATCTTGGCCAGGATGTGAAGCCGTGCCTCGCGCGCCTGCTCCAGCGCGTCCCGCATGATCTCGATGGTGATGCCAGCGACCTTGATGTCCATCTGAAGCGCCGTGACGCCTTCGGAGGTTCCGGTCACCTTGAAGTCCATGTCGCCGTAGGCGTCCTCTTTCCCGGTGATGTCGGTCAGGACGGCATAGCGGCCGCTCTCCCTGTCATTGATCAGGCCCATCGCCGCCCCGGCGACCGGTGCCTTGATCGGCACACCGGCATCCATGAGCGCCAGCGTCGAGCCGCAGGTCGATGCCATGGAGGTCGATCCATTCGAGCTGACGCACTCGCTCACGACGCGAATCACGTACGGGAACTCGCTGGCGTCGGGCAGCACCGGCAGCAGCGCACGCTCGGCAAGCGCACCGTGCCCGATCTCGCGACGACCTGGCCCGCGCATGAACTTGGCCTCGCCGACGGAGTACGGCGGCATGTTGTAGTGGTGCATATAGCGCTTCTCGGTCTCCGGGGAGATCGTGTCCATGCGCTGCACGTTGCTCGACGGACCGAGCGTTGCGATGGAGAGGGCCTGTGTCTGGCCGCGCGTGAAGATGCCCGACCCGTGGGTGCGCGGCAGCACGCCGACCTCCACGCTGATCGGGCGGATGGTCTTCGTGTCACGCCCGTCGATCCGCACGTTCTCGTTGAGAACGAGATCGCGGACCGTGGCCTTGGTCACCGCATCCATCAGCGGCGACGCGATGCCGTGGCGACGGCGAATGTCCTCGAGCCGGTCCCCCTGCTCGCTGCGGTTGTAGCTGTCACGCGCGCGGCGCACCTCGTCCGCGATGTCCTGTCGCAGCGCATCCAGGCGCTCCGCCAGTCCGTTCGTGAAGTGGAGGAACAGCTCTGCCGCTGCTTCGGCATCCGGCATCGCGCGGTGTGCGGTGGCGTGGTCTCGACCGAATACGAAGCGCACGAGATCGGCGAGCTTATACGCGCCAGCATCGGGATACAGCTGGTAGCCGAGCTCCAGCGTGTCGAACACGGCGGCCGGCTGCCACTTGCGATCGTTCGGCAGATGGCGGAGCAGGAACGGCACGTCGAACGAAGCGTTGTGCGCCACGATCGGAGTGTCACCCACCCAATCCACGAAGTTTCCGAGCACTTCGGCCGCGGTCGGCGCGTTGGCGACGTCATCGGTCTTGATGCCGTGGACCTGGTGGCCGACGATCGGACGTCCGGGGTTCACCAGCGACTCGAAGCGGTCGACGATCTGACCGTCTCGCAGCCTGAGCGCGGCGACATCCACGATGAACCCGGCCTCGGGCTTCATGGCAGTCGTCTCGAGATCGAAGACCACGAACTCGTTGCGGCTCTCGGATAGCATCTTTCCGAGCCCAATGACCGATGCGGCCTTCGGGCCGACGAAGGGAACCTTCTTCGGCGTGCCGGCCGAGGCGACCAGCCTGTCCTGGAGCTCGATCGACTTCTGCAGCTCGCTGTGCCCGTAGGCGATAGCATCGGCCATGATCGATTCTGGCAGGATCTTGGCGCCCGCCTCGACCATCATGACCGCTTCGCGCGTGCCGGCAACGACGAGGTCGAGCTCGCTCTCATCCAGCTGCGTGTTGGTCGGATTGGTCACGAATTCGCCACCTATGCGGCCCACGCGGACGGCACCGACCGGACC
>JBPCKH010000030.1:0-4193 GCA_051004475.1 Candidatus Limnocylindria bacterium
GCACTGTACGACGCGTTCCGACGCTTCGGGTTCGGGACGCCCACCGGGATCGAGCTGACCGGCGAGCAGAGCGGCGTGGTCTGGCAACCGGGCGAGGCGTCGGGCGACCTGACTACGGCACAGAACGCGTTCGGCCAGGGGCTGAGCCTGACGGCCGTTCAACTGGTCGCCGGCTATGCGTCCTTTGCGAACGGCGGCAACCTGGTGACGCCGCACGTCGTCGCTGGCTGGACCGATCCGGATGGGACCTACCGCGCGGCCGACCAGCCGCCGAGCGAACGGATCATGCGACCCGAGACGGCGGCCACCATGGTCGAGCTGCTGACGAACGCGATTGACGATGGGATCGCCAAGGGCGCGCAGGTTGCCGGCTACACGGTCGCCGGCAAGACGGGCACCGCGCAGATCGCCGGGCCGGTGCAGGTCAAGAACGACGACGGCGATGTGGTCGAGCGCTGGCAGTACATCCCCGGGTGGGTGGACTCCAGCTTCGTGGGCCTCCTGCCAGCCGGAGATGTGAAGCTGGCGACGGTCATCCTCATCCACCGTCCGGCAGGCGCCGGCGGCCCGCAGATGCCCAAACGCCCGGAGTCGGTCTACGCGGACCTCATGCCCCAGATGCTCGACTACCTGGCGATTCCGCCCGACCGGCCCTTCCAGCCGATCGCGCAGCCGTGACGCTGCTAGACTCGCGGGCAGTCCGCAGCGTGGTACGCGTGCCTCCCACGATCCGCCTCGATGATCTGCTGGCCGCCACCGGCGGTCGCCTCCAGCGACCGACCTCGGTCACCTCCATCACCGGCGCCACGGTCGACTCTCGGCGCGCGACTCCGGGAAGCTGCTACATCGCCCTTCGCGGCGAGCGCACCGACGGTCACCGGTTCGTTGCCGACGCGCTGCGCGCCGGCGCCTCGGCCGCGATGGTCGAACGGCCGCTAGCGCTGCCGCCGGACCTGGATGCGGCCCTCGTGCTGGTTGCCGACCCGCTCAACGCGCTCCAGGAGCTGGCGGGGTGGTGGCGGCGTCGGCACGATGTGCGCGTGGTCGGCATCACCGGATCGACCGGCAAGACGATCGCCAAGGAGATGACCGCCGACGTCCTCTCCCGGACATATCGGACCCTGCGTAACGAGGGCAACCTGAACTCAGAGACGGGGCTGCCGATGACGCTGCTTCGACTCGGTCCGGAGCATGAGCTCGCCGTTCTCGAGATGAGCATGTACACCGTCGGCGAGATCGCCCGGCTCGCGGAGATCTAATGCCCGGAGGTGGGAGTCGTGCTCGCTGTGCATCCAGCGCACCTCGAGCGCGCGGGCAGCCTTGAGCGGATCGCGCAGGCGAAGGGTGAGCTGATCACCGCTTTGCCTGATGACGGGCTCGCCATCCTGAATGCCGATGATCCGCGGGTTCTGGCCATGCGCGCGCTGACCGGTGCCGAGGTCCGGACCTTCGGGCTCAGCGATGACGCGGATGTGCGCGCTGGCGAGATCATCTCGCATGGCCTGGATGGGACCGAGTTCATGCTCCGCACGCCGTGGGGCTCGCGGCGCGTCCACAGCGCAACGCCCGGCCGCCATCTCGTTCCGCACGCCCTGGCCGCGACCGCGGTCGCCGAGCGTTTCGCCGTGCCGCTCGACGAGGTTGTCGGCGCCCTTGCTGCGGGCAGCCGCGCACCGCATCGCATGAGCGTCGTGGAGGCAGCTTCCGGGGCGCGGCTCGTCGACGACACCTACAACGCGTCACCGATCAGCATGGCGGCCGCGCTTGATTTTCTCGCCGAGACGCCGATCGCCCCCGGCCGCCGACGGATGGCGGTGCTGGGCGACATGCTCGAGCTCGGACCTGACGAGGAGCGATTGCATCGCGCGATCGGCGCTCGAGCAGCCGGTGCGACCGATGGGCTGGTTGCCGTCGGTGATCGGGGCCGTTGGATCGCGGAGGGGGCACGGTCGGCGGGCGGGACCTCGGTGGTCATGGCCACCGACGCTGACGAAGCGGCCGCTGTCCTGGAGCGTGCCCTGGCGCCAAGTGCCGGCGATCTCGTCTTGCTCAAGGCGTCGCGCGGCATCGGCCTGGATCGCACCGTCGGCCTGCTCGTCGCCGGAGGGCCATTGAGATGACCCTCGTCCAGATTGTCGTCGCCCTGCTGCTGGCCTTCACCGGGATGGTGGTGCTGGCACCGATCTACATCAACCTCCTGCAGCGCCTCGGCTTCGGCAAGCAGATTCGCAGCGACGGTCCCGAGGCGCATTACGGCAAGGCCGGCACCCCGACCATGGGCGGCATGTTGATCGTCGGGGTGGTCCTCTTCCTGGCGATGGCCCTGCGCATCGAGGATGCGGCCACGCTGACGCCCATGCTCGCACTGTTGGGGGTCGGCATCCTTGGCGCGATCGACGACTACGTGAACGTTCGGTCCAGCGTCGGCATGCGCGGCAGGTGGAAGCTCATCTGGCAGACGGTCGTAGCCCTGTTGGCTGGCTTCTACATCCAGCGCCATTTCGACCTGACCGGGATCAATGTTCCCGGACTGGGCGAGATCGTGATCGGCCCGATCCTGGCACTCCTGTTCGTGGCCTTCGTCATCGTGGGCGCCAGCAACGCGGTGAACCTGACCGATGGACTGGATGGGCTCGTCGGTGGCGTGCTGATCTTCAGCTTCGTGGCCTACCTGCTGATCGCCATCTACGACATGCCTGGTCGTGGGTCGCAGCCGAACCTGGCAATCTTCTGCGCGCTCGTGATCGGCGCGCTCATGGGCTTTCTGTGGTTCAACGTCCATCCCGCGCAGCTTTTCATGGGCGACTCGGGCGCACTCAGCCTGGGCGCCACGCTGGCCGTGGTGGCCACCATCACGACGCAGCTGCCGTTGCTTGCCGTCATCGGGATCGTGTTCGTGGCCGTGATCATGAGTGTCGTGCTGCAGGTCCTGAACTACCGGATCCGGGGCAGGCGGCTCTTCCGGATGGCGCCGCTCCGTCATCATTTCGAGTTGATCGGATGGGCCGAGGAGAAGATCACGGTCCGCTTCTGGATCGTGGCGGCGCTGGCGGGACTGCTCGGCGTCAGCATCTTCCTGGCGGGCGTGAGTGGCATTCCGGTCAATCGATGATGACCGTACCTCGGAACCCGATCCGAACCGTGGAGGATCTCCGCGGGCGCCGCAGCGTCGTGCTGGGCCTGGCCCGCTCCGGGGTCGCCGCCTGTCGTTTCCTTGCCGATGCCGGAGCCGTCGTGGTGGCGTATGACCGTCGGCCCGCCTCTGAGCTGGCGGATGCAGTGGCCGCGCTCGGCGCGCGGCCGGTGCGCCTGGCGCTGGGCGTCGACGAGGTGGCCGCGGTCGCACTCATGGACCACGCGGATCTGCTCGTCACCAGCCCGTCCGTCTCGACTCGCTACAGCACCACGGATCCATGGCTGCGCGATGCGCTGGCGGCGGCGGAAGGACGCGGTGCCGAGCTGATCAGCGAGGTCGATCTCTTTCTTCGTCTGACCCGCGCACGGATTCTCGGCGTGACCGGCACCAAGGGCAAGACGACGACCTCGTCGCTCGTTGCGGCCATGCTCGATCGTGCTGGCGTGCCGAGCGTGCTGGGCGGAAACATCGGGATGCCGCTCATCGAACGCGCCGTTGAGCTGCGGTCCGACAACTGGGCGATCCTCGAGCTGAGCGAGCTCCAGCTGCCGACCATCAGCCGTGGGGCGGACGTCGCGCTGTACACGAACATCGGAGAGGACCATCTCGACCGCCACGGAACGGTCGAGGCGTATCGCGCGGTCAAGGCTCGACTGGCAGAGCTGACCGCGCCGACCGGGCGGGTTGTACTCAACAACGATGACATTGGATGTCGCTCGCTCGGGGAACGGTTCCAGCCGGTCAGCGTGGCGTGGTATGGGCATGGTGAGCCGCGTCGTGGCAGGGTCGAGGCCTGGATCGACGGCGAGGCATGGATCCTCGTGGCGGGGGAGCGGCTGCTCCCGGCTCGGGAGGTGCCACTACCTGGTCGCCACATGCTGAGCAACGTGCTCTGCGCGTCCCTCGGGGCATTCCTTGCCGGCGCCCAGCCGGCTGCGATCGGTGAGGCGATTGCAGCCTTCGAGGGCGTTCCGCATCGCCTCGAGCTGGTGGCGGAGCGCGCTGGTGTGCGGTGGATCAACGATTCGCAGGCCACGATCCCGGTCGCCGCGATCGC
>JBPCKH010000031.1:0-2634 GCA_051004475.1 Candidatus Limnocylindria bacterium
AGGCCGATCCGGCCCAGCAGCAGCATCGCAATCGTCGCCACGACCGCCGCGATTCCCATCGTCTCCACCGAGTCGATCAGCAGCTCCGCCCACGTGCGCTCGCGTCGAAAGCCGCTCACCGCGCTATAGCCGACGACAACAACGAACGCGACCCCAATCAGGACGACGATCTTCCACGATGGAAGGAGGAAGGAGTGGGCCCACATCTCGAGGGTGTACAGCAGGGGAAGACCGACCAGCAGCCCGCCGCCGGCCGCGCGCACCAGGTCGCGGACGGTCGTCCTGACCGAGGTATCGGGAGCCGATGGCTCGGATTGCCTGCCTGCTTCGCTCACGGTGGCTCCTCATGCACGCGATGCGCCATTCTGTACGCTATGCGCATGCCACAGATCCACCTCCGCGCCGAGGATGGCGATTACGCGCCGCTCATCCTCCTCCCCGGCGATCCGAACCGCGCGCGCCGTATCTCCGAGCGCTTCGACCCCAGCTCCGTCCGGCAGGTCAACGATCACCGAGGGATGCTCGGGTTCACCGGGACGTATGGCGGTACGCCGGTCAGCGTGCAAACGAGCGGCATGGGAACGCCCAGCCTCTCGATCGTGGTCGAGGAGCTTCTGCGCCTGGGCGGCAAGCGCCTGATCCGCGTCGGCACCTGCGGCGGCATCGCGGCCGGACTGAAGACCGGTGACCTCGTCATCGCGACGGCCGCCTGCCCGGTCGACGGAACCACGACCACGTACCTCCACGGGGAGGCGTACGCACCGGCGGCCGACTTCGCGCTCACGCGCGCCCTCGTCGACGCCGCAGCGTCGGCCGACATCGCTGTGCGGACAGGCCTGGTCGCGTCGGTGGACGTCTTCTACAACACCGATGACGATTACGCCAGCCGCTGGCGGGAGCGCGGCGTGCTCGCCTTCGAGATGGAGGCCTCGGCCCTCTTCTTCCTGGCGGCTCGAGCTGGCGTGCAGGCCGCCTGCGCACTCACCGTCAGCGACGTGCTTTCGGAGGATGTCAGCACCGAGGAGAGCTATCTGCCGCTGGATGAGCTCGACCGTGCCATCGACCGCATGATCGAGGTGGCACTGAAGGCGGGAACCGCCGGTTGAGCGTCGGCGACCATTCGGTTTTCGGCCATCCTACGGAGTTTCCGGGCAATCCAGTGCGCGCCTTCGGTCACTCGGCACCCACGGTGCCATTAGCCAAGAGAAGCTTTCTTGATTCTAAGTAAATCTATGTCGCGCGGCCTCATCACAGCCTGAAACCCTTCGTTGCCGGCACCTCGAGACCCACGTGACCATGTCCTGCCTGCGGCGAATAAGGGCTTCGGTCCTGCGCTAGACTTTGCTCAATGACCGACACCATCACCCGCGGAGCCGCGAACCAGGCTGGCGCGATCATCAATCAGAACGCCGCGGCCGAGGCGCAGGACTTCCTGCCGCTGAAGGGCATCGACCACGTCGAGTTCTGGGTCGGCAACGCGAAACAGGCGGCGCACTACTACCGCGCGCTATGGGGCTTTACACCGGTCGCCTACGCGGGGCTCGAGACCGGCGTCCGGGATCGGTCCAGCTTCGTGATGGTCCAGAACGACATCCGCTTCGTGTTCACCGCGCCAATCGGTCCTGAGGGGGAGATCGCGGAGCACGTGGCGAAGCACGGTGACGGGGTGCACGACATCGCATTCTCGGTGGCCGACGTCCGGTCCGCGTGGCACGAAACCACGTCGCGCGGTGCGGAGTCTGCGCTGGAGCCGACCGAACTCGAAGGCAAGAAGGGCACGCTGCGGCGCTCAGCCATTCATACCTATGGCGAGGTGGTCCACTCGTTCGTGGATCGGGCCGACTATCACGGCATCTTCGCTCCCGGTTATCACAAGGTGACGCACCCGGCATCGGCGGCGACTGGTCAGGTGCTGCTCGAGGTCGACCAGTGCGTCGGCAACGTGGAACTCGGCGACATGAATCGGTTTGTCGACTTCTACAAGAACGTGCTCGGCTTCGCCCAGCTCATCCACTACGACGACAAGGTGATCCACACCGACTACTCGGCGCTGATGAGCAAGGTGATGACGAACGGGAACGGCCGGATCAAGTTCCCGATCAACGAGCCCGCGGCCGGCAAGAAGAAGAGTCAGATCCAGGAGTTCCTCGACTATTACGGCACCGCCGGGACCCAGCACATCGCGTTGCGGACGGAGGACATCGTTGGCACGGTTCGCGTCCTGCGCGAGCGCGGCATCGAGTTCCTTGGCATGCCCCACGCCTACTACGAGTCGCTCCCTGACCGGGTCGGCGACGTCGGCGTCTCGATGGACGTTCTCGAGGAGCTCGGCATCGAGGCCGATCGCGACGAGGAGGGCTACCTGCTCCAGATCTTCACCCGCCCGGTGCAGGATCGGCCGACCTTCTTCTTCGAGATCATCGAGCGCCACGGGTCGCGCGGCTTCGGGGTCGGCAACTTCAAGGCGCTTTTCGAGGCCATCGAGATTGAGCAGGCTCGGCGCGGCAACCTCTGAGGTCCGCTAGCATCGGTCCTTCATGAGCACGAACAAGCTGCCATCGCAGATCAACGACTTTCCCGCCTGGTACAACGAGGTCGTAAAGCGGGCCGAGCTGGCCGAGCATGGTCCGGCGA
>JBPCKH010000032.1:0-8922 GCA_051004475.1 Candidatus Limnocylindria bacterium
CACCGCGCTCAGCACCGCCTGGACACCCTCCTCGGTCAGCGTCCGCTCAGTCAACGCCGGATATGCCGGACCCGGGAATTCCAGCGTCTGCGGGCCTTGCATGATGACTCGCCCGTCGCCAAGCAGAACGAAGGTCGGCAGGTTGATCACCGTGAACTGGACCGGTGCCATGCCGCCGGTGTAGTCCACCACCAGGATTGCCTCGCTGTCGGTCGCGTGGTCGATGTCGTCGGTCTCGCCGCCGCGATCCGATGCCGCCGGCGGCGACAGATCCGGGGAGTCACGAGGCGATTCGTCCGATGAGCCCGGCAACGCACCTGGCGCCGCGCAGGCAGTCAGCACAAGGAGCACGACGAAGAGGCCCGGCTTGGTTCGTTTCATGGCGGCATGGACGCCGATGGGCCTCGGGCGGTTCCGGCTCTGGATGCGGCACGAGGATCGTCGCACGGAGGAGATCCGCGGTCGAGTCATCAGTCCGGTGAATCTAGTTCGATATGTGAGCGCGAGCGCGACCGCGTCAGGCGAGGGGGAGCCGGAGGAGCGCATCAGCCGCGACGGCGGCGAAGAGCAGCGTCAGATACGTGATGGAGTATCGGAAGAGGTTGATGGCGGCGCGTCCGTTGGCGGCATCGGCGCGCAGACGGAGCGCCTGGAACAGGAAGAGGGCGCCGAGCACGACCGCGGCCACCAGGTACACCCAGCCCATGCCTGCCGCCGGCAGGAGGAGGAGGCTGACGGCGATCAGCAGGATCGTGTAGACCACGATCTGCCGTGCCGTCTCCGCCTCCCCACGCACGACCGGCAACATCGGCACGTTGGCGGCCGCGTAGTCTCCGCGATAGCGCAGTGCCAGCGCCCAGAAGTGGGGCGGCGTCCAGTAGAAGACCACGCCGAACAACACAAGCGCCGGCAGCCCGATCTCTCCGGTCACTGCGGCCCAGGCGACGAGCACCGGCACACATCCCGCAGCTCCACCGATCACGATGTTCTGCGGCGTCGAGCGCTTCAGCCACATCGTGTAGACGAAGACGTAGAACGCGGTCGCGCCCATCGCCAACAGCGCGCTGAGCAGGTTGACCGTGAGCGACAGGAACGCGAAGGCGACCACGCTCAGCCCGATGCCGAACCACAGGGCCGCGGCGGGGGCAACTGCGTGCCGCGGCAACGGGCGGTGGCGAGTTCGGCGCATGAGGTCATCGATGTCCCGGTCGACATACATGTTGATCGCGTTCGCGCCACCCGCCGCCAGCGTGCCGCCGACGACGACCGCCGTCATGAGCCACAGCGACGGGATCCCTCGCTCCGCAAGCACCATGGTCGGTACGGTGGTCACCAGCAACAGCTCGATGATCCGTGGCTTCGTCAGGGAGATGTACGCACGAACCGTGTCCATCCGCCCCGGTTGGTGGCCGCGGGCAGGCGCGACCTCGGACGTCCGCAATCGGCGACTGGTCAACCACATCCAGACCGATGAACCCCACAGGGCGGCGCCGACGGCAAGGTGCGGCACCACGAAAAGCGCTGAGAGGCGGGAGACCACGTTCAGGCCACCCAGCGCGATCTGCACCGCGACCAGCACGACCATCCAGACCGCGAGCGCGCGCGGCAGCCGCACGTCCGTGGTGCGGCGCACGACGAGCGCGCTCCAGACCACCAGCCCCGCGACGACCAGGCTCATGAGCCGATGCGCCAGGTGCACAGCCTGTTGGTCGCTCGACACCGACGGCAGCACCGCGCCGTTCATGAGCGGGAAATCGGCATAGGCAAGTCCCGCGTCCTGGCCGGTGACCCACGAGCCGAGCAGCATCTGCGCAAGGATGGCGACGGCGGCGATGGCGAGGAGCCTGCTCATGCCCGGTCGCGCGCGCGCCGCCGGCATCGGTCCATGGGTGGCTCGTTCGGCGATGAAGATGACGGCGGCGAACACGATCAGCGCTATGGCCAGGTGCGCGGTAACGAGCTCGGCAGCCAGGCCACCGACTACGACCGCGGCCCCGATCAGCGACTGCACGATGACGAGGACTCCTGCAATCACCGCGGCCGCCAATAGCGGCAGGTCGCGACGGCGCTGGGTGAAGACGGTGATGAGGCCCACCGCGCCGACCAGCGGACCGACGAACACCGCGGCGGTCAGCCGATGCGTATGCTCGATCCACGCGTGGAGATCAGCCGGTGGCAACCAATCGCCGAAGCAGAGCGGCCAGTCCGGGCAGCCGAGTCCCGAGTCCGTCGCGCGTACGAGTCCGCCAACGGCGATCAGGACGAAGGTCGCCACGGCAGCGGCGACCGCCAGCTTGGCGAATCGAGTCAAATCGGGTTTCCTCTGGCCACGCGTGAGGCTGGGGAGCGGGCGCCGTCATGATAGCCGCCGCACCGGGTCGACGCCCCCACCGACCCACGGACACGAGCTCGCCTGCGCCGGTTTCGACCGACATTCCGGTGCGTGCCTGGCAAGAGCGCCCGTGCCGCGCGGACGCCATGCGTGATCGGCTGCGATATTTTCGGCAATTCCCGGCCTGGCTGTGGGTCGGGGCCGGCTTCGACCGAAATATCGAACGCGATCGTGCTGGCCCCTGCACAGAGGCGGTCCTCATGCCCGCAGGGCACCGGGATATCGGTGGAACCCCGCGCGAGGGCTAGGTCCGCCGTGGGCGAGCCGTCCGATACACGGCCCTGACCCGTATCGCTAGGATTCGACGCCATGAGTGATGGACGGCTGCTCCAGGTCAACGTCTCGGACGGCGGCGTCCCGAAGCGACCGGTCGAGACGGCGCGCATCACGCGCAATGGTGTGGGAGGCGACCGTCAGCGCGCGGAGACCGTACACGGCGGGCCGCATCGGGCCGTCTCGATCCTGGGGATCGAGGCGATCCGGCGCGTGGCGGCCGAGGGTCACCCGATCGCACCCGGCACGACCGGCGAAAACCTCACGATCGAGGGCTTCGACGTGTCATCGCTGCCGGTGGGAACGCGGCTGGCCGTCGGTGACGAAGCGCTGCTCGAGATCTCGAAGCCCACGAGTCCATGTCGCACGATTCGCCACTCCTTCATCGACCTGCGCTTCGGGCGGCTGTCGATCAGGACACACCCTGCTGACAGTCGCGTGTACGCGCGGGTCGTGCGCGAGGGGACCGTCCGGCCCGGCGACCGCATCCGGCTCGAACCTCCGACATCCGACGACGCCGAGCTGCTCAGAATCGCCGGTCGCCTGGACGCCGCCGAGCGTGAGAGCGCGGTCGCCTTCTGGGACGCGGCGAGGCGAGCAGGCTACCCGATCGAGGTGCTGGATGACGGCGAGATCGCGGTCGCCGCCTCCTCGGCGCTGCCGGGACCCATCTTCAACTTGGCGCTCGGCTTCGCGCACCTGCCGAACCTGGTCGACCGTGCCCTGGCCCACTTCGAGATGCACGCGGTCACCGGCTGGGTGCTCGCCGATGAACCGCCATGGCCGAACGCTCTCGTTGACTCGACGCTTGCGCGGTATGCGATCGAGCTTGAGCCATCCGTGGCCACGTTGAGCCAAGGGGTCCGCATCCGAGAGCTGCCGCGCGACGAGATCGGTGCGTGGGCGGACGTCATCGTCACAGCCAGCGCCATTCCTGAACCAATCGCCACCGCGTGGCGGGACCTCGAGCGACATCTTGCCCTGGTGACCCATCATCATCGGTTCGTGGCCGAGGTCGATGGGGTGCCGGTTGGAGCCGGCAGCCTCCATCTGCACCACCAGCTGGGCTGGCTGCGGGCCGGCTCGGTCTTGACCACATACCGCGGGCGGGGCGTTCAGCGCGCGCTCATCATCCACCGCGCGGAGCGGGCGCGCCGGCTCGGAGCGGATCTTGTTGGCGCATCGGCGCTCGAGGGTGGTGCATCGGCCGCCAACCTCGAACGGCTCGGCTTCAGACGCATCGGAAGTCGTCGCAGCTATCGCGCTGAGCCAGCCGCCTGAGCCACCCGACGATCCGCCGCGCGGGCCTGCGGCGCATATCGAAGCATGGCGGGCAGAAGTGGCAGTGCCCGCTGCATGACGCGCGCGATGCGCTCGATCCCATCCTCTCGAGCACCCGACCAGCCGATGCCGTACTGACGGCGCAGATCGTCCGGAAGCGCTGCCAGCGAAACGAGGTGCGCCGCGTCCCAGGCGACACGCGGCACCCGAGGGATCGGGGAGAGGACGGTTCGAGCAATGCGTTTCGCTTCGGACGTGACCTCGACGGTGCCGTCCGCCATGCGGTCCGCCATCCAGACCCGGAGATCGGTGATGGTCGCCGGCAGGAGCCCCTCTGGCGCGCCGAGCAGCACGGCCACCCGGCCCGACTCGTCGTGATACGCCTGCTCATCCGCGGCCGACAGAGGAGCGACGAAGCGTGCGTACACGCGCAGGGCGGTGTCGACCAGCGTCGCATGGACCCACAGCAGCGCCCCGGAATCCATGGCCCGGTACTCCCGGCCGTCGGGCAGATGGCCACGCACCGAAGCATGGATGGCGTTCACGCGGCGAATCGCGGCTTCGGCCGTGGATCGGCTCCCGAAGACGACGTCGAAGCTGGTCTCCAGCGTTCGCATCAGCCGTCCGACCGGATCGGTCTCATAGGTTGAGTGTTCGACGACCCCGGCCGCCACCACCGGGTGCGCGGCCTGCATGAGCAGCGCGCACGAGCCCCCGGCGAGCACCACCAGCTCGCGGTCAATTCGCCACGACACACTGTCCGGCCCGAACAGGCCAACCGCCTCCTCGGCGGCGCTCATCCGTAGGCCGATGCTCGCACGCCTCGGGGCCGTCGCGGCTCGTGGAACAGAGCTCGGAAGACGAATCCTGCCACCACGCCTGCCACGAACCCACCAATGTGCGCCATGTAGGCCACGCCACCCCCCGTCTGTTCCGTGACCGCGAATGCGCCGAAGCCGTTGATGAACTGGAACGCCGCCCAAAGTCCGATGGCCAGGATCGCCGGGACCGCGATCGTTCGGAGGAAGAAGAGGACCGTGATCCGGTTCGTCGGGAACATGACGAGGTAGGCGCCCAGCACGCCGGAGATGGCACCCGACGCGCCGAGCGTGGGAATGAAGGAGCCGGTATCAACCAGAATCTGGGCGAAGCTCGCAATGACGCCAACAACCAGGTAGAACGTGAGGTATGGGAGATGGCCGATGCGATGCTCGACGTTGTCGCCGAAGACCCACAGGAAGAGCAGGTTGCCGCCGAGGTGTAGCCAGCCGCCGTGCATGAACATGCTCGAGAGCAGCGTGAGCCAGATCGGCGTAGGCCCGGGCTCCTGGGGAATCGGTACCTGCTGGCCGCCAATCGTGATCAGCTCGGGCTCGACCAGGTCCACGCCGTTGGTGATCTCGAACGGAACCGCACTGTAGCCGTAGGTGAACTCCTCACCGCTCGGCGCGCCACCCGCCTGCAGGAGCAGG
The DNA here is from genome assembly GCA_051004475.1 of Candidatus Limnocylindria bacterium. GTDB lineage: Bacteria > Chloroflexota > Limnocylindria > QHBO01 > QHBO01 > JACDBZ01. The sequence continues at coordinate 5,419 of JBPCKH010000032.1, forward strand.
AAGACGGCAATATTGAGCCCGATGAGGGCCAGACTGATGAAGGCCGGCCCGTGGCCGCGCTCGTTCTCATCGCCGATCGGGAACATCGGGCGGATGATAGAGCACGTCCCGCGCCATAATCGCAGACGTGGAATTATCCGTCCGGCCCTTCGAGGGCGACCGCCGCGCATTCCTCGATTCCATCGGGATCGGCTTCGGCGAGCACCTGACGGATGAGGCGGCACCCATCTGGGAATCCGTCCTCGAGTTCGATCGCACCATCGCGGCCTACGATGGCAACCGGATCGTCGGCAACGCGGCCGCCATCAGCTTCGACCTGACGGTGCCAGGCGGGGTGATGCCGACCGCCGGCGTCACCACCGTCGGCGTCCAGCCGACGCATCGGCGCAGGGGTGCGCTCCGGCAGATGATGCGGTTTCAGCTCGACGACGTGCATCGCCGCGGCGAGCCACTGGCGGCCCTGTGGGCATCCGACGGCGGCATCTACCAGCGATTCGGGTACGGCCTGGCATCGCTGAAAGCCAGCCTCAAGGTCGATCGCCATCGCAATGCGTTCCGCCTCCACCACGAGCGCAGCGGGCAGATCAACATGGTGACCGAGGACGAGGCGCGCGTCGCCTTCCCGCCGGTGTTCGAGTCGCTTCGGCCCACCCGGCCGGGCTACTTCAGTCACTCGCCCGAATTCTGGAATGCCGAGGTGTTCTACTTCCCGGAGAAGTGGCGTCGCGGTCGCGGCACGCCGTTCCACGTCCTCCACGACGTCGGCGGGATGGTCGACGGCTACGCGCGCTACGCGATCCGCGAGGGCGACGTGAACGAGGTCTCGGTCCTCGACCTGGCGGGCACCACGCCGGCGGCGCACCTCGACCTGTGGCGCTTCCTGCTCGACATCGACCTCATGAGCCGCGTGGAATCGTGGAACGTGCCCGTCGACGATCCCCTGCTCCTGGCCGTGGCCGAGCCCCGGAAGCTCGAGATGACGCTGGGCGATGCCCTCTGGCTGCGAATCGTCGACCTGCCGCCCGCGCTCGCGGCGCGGCGCTATCGAGGCGACGGCCGCGTCGTCATGGAGGTCGCCGACGAATTCTGCCCCTGGAACGACGGCCGCTGGTCGCTGACCGTTGAGGCCGGCGTTCCCTACGTGGAGGTCGCGTCCGATTCGCCCGATATCGCCTGCGATGTGACCGCTGTGGCAGCGGTCTACCTCGGCGGCTTCACCTTTGCACAGCTCGCGGCGGCAGCACGCACCAGCGAGCTGGCGCCCGGTGGCGTGGAGCGCGCCGATGCCCTCTTCCGCGTCGATCGTGCTCCCTGGTGTCCGCGGCCCTTCTGACTCGGTGCTCTCACCCGATGCGCGGATAGCGTGCGATGACCGCTCGCGACTTGAACAATGTCCGGTGGGGCAAGCATTGCTCGAATGATGAGCCCGGTCGCAGCGTCCACTGAGAGTGGAATCCAGCGACCGACGCTCGTTTCTCCAAACAATGCGCCTCACGGCGAACATTGTTCAAACCGCAGCCGGCGTCGCGATCAATGCTCTCCAGGCACGCAACGATCAGCATTCGGCCGGCCGAGAGTCCTCCGACGGCAGTCAGTGGCCCGAAGCCACGGTCTCGGCAATGACCTCTGCTTGCTCGCGGGGCGGGTTGCGGATTCCAATCGCGTTCATGGCTGCGCCGGCGACCAGCAACCCGGCCGCCACCAGTATCGCCAGATGGAACGCATCGGTTGAGGCTTCTCGAGCGGCGTCAGCCAGAGCAGGATCGGTCCCTTCCGGCGTGCTCGTCAACGGCTGAACCTGCTGGCGGATCTCGGGATCATCGACATCGAGGCCGGGCACGAGCCCGGCCAGCGTAGGGTAGAACGCCGCCGTGATGGCGATGAACAGCACGGCGCTGACGAGCGGCGAACCGACCCGGCTCACCGCATTGTTGATGGCGGATCCCAGGCCGGCGTTGCGCACCGGAATCGAGCTCATCAACGCTGTCGTCAGGGGCGCGACCAGCATGCTGATGCCGATGCCGAAGACCAGCAACCCCAGGAATACGTCGACGAGCACGGCCCCGGGCGGCACAAGTGTCGCGAGATCGCCCAGATCGGCCAGCCACGGCTCCGAGCTGGCCGGGATGCGTGCCAACCAGAGGAGCCCGGCGGCCATGACCAGCGGACCGATCGTCATGAACAGGCGCGGTCCGAATCGCGCGGAGAACTGGCCGGCCGGGGTCGAGAGGAATGTGAGCATCAGCGCGATCGGGATACCGACCGCGCCGGCCGCAAGCGGCGAATAGCCAAGCGTGCCCTGCAGGAAGAGGGGCTGAAAGGCGAGAGTCACGTACAGGGCGCCGTAGATCACGAATGTCGACAGATTGACGACCGTGAAGTTGCGCGAGGCGAAGAGGCTCGGTGGCACCAGTGGCCGCGGACGCGTCACCATCAGGATCGGCACGGCGACGACCGCCACAGCGCCGATGGCCAGGGCTGCCCAGGCGATCGGATCCTGCCATGCCTGCTCCTGCCCGCGCGTCGCGCCAAAGGCCAGGCCACCGACGCCGATGGCGATCACCCAGGCGCCGAGCCAGTCAAAGTCGCCACGCGCCTCGGTGTCCCGACTCTCCGGCACGCGGGTCGTCGCCCACAGGGCGATCACGATGAGCGGCACGTTGATCAGGAAGGCGGCACGCCAGCTGATCGATTGGACCAGGAAGCCACCGAGAAGCGGCCCGACGATCGAGGTGGCCGACGTGCCGGCCGCCCACAGACCGATGGCGCGGCCGCGTTCCTCGCCCTCGAATGCCGCGGTGATGATCGACAGGCTGCCCGGGACGAGAACGGCGCCGAACGCGGCCTGCACGATTCGCGACCCGATGAGGAATTCCATGTTGGGCGCCAGCCCGCACGCAACCGACGCGATCCCGAAGCTGACAAGGCCGATGCGGAACATCCGGCGACGCCCGAAGAAGTCGTTCAGCGCCCCGGCCAGGATCAGCAGTGCCGAGAGGACGACGAAGTAGGCGCTGTTGACGTAGGTCAGACCTTCGAGCCGCGCAACGAAGGTCGTCGGCAGCTCCCGCCCGATCGTGTCGAGCGCCACGTTCACGATCGTCCCGTCCAGGAACACGATCGCCGAGCCGAGGATCGTAGCGACGAGAACGGCATTGCGCTGGCCCATGTGCGCATGCTACGTCTATCGACGCTTCGCTGATCGTTGGCGGACCGGCGTCCGCCGCCGGCGAGTGGGTCAACGAGCCGCTCGCCCACTGGTGCTGTTCCGTCAGATGGCGCCAAGGGTGCCACTGGCCACCATCGGATCAGCAGCGGGTGGTCCGAACGTGCCGCTACATGTTCGCGGGAGGCGGCAGATGCGATCTTCCGCATGCCATTTGACAGACCCACCAGCGCTGAGCCTCGTAATGGCACTGGTGGTGCCAGGTGCCAGAACCTGAATCACGACATGACAAGGCGTATCGTTCCGGGATGAGGATGAACAGCTCTGCGCTCGATCGG
>JBPCKH010000033.1:0-3641 GCA_051004475.1 Candidatus Limnocylindria bacterium
ACTTCGCCCGTCCTGCAGGCGGCGCGCGGTTCGATGCACGGCTATGACGTGGTCGATCACAGCCGGGTCAGCGATGAGCTCGGCGGCGTGGAAGCATTCGACCGCCTGATCGATGCGCTCCGCGCGCACGGCATGGGCCTGGTGCTCGACATCGTGCCGAACCACATGGCCATCTCCGATGAACGGAACCGATGGTGGTGGGGCGTCCTCGAGCACGGGCGGTCGAGCGAATACGCGTCCATTTTCGACGTCGACTGGAACTCGGGCGCCATCGCGCTGCCTGTCCTGCCCGACGACTATCGCCGCGTGCTGGAAGCCGGCGCCATCCGGGTGGTTCACGATGATGAGCGCCTGCTCGTCGAGCACGACGGGCGCCGGTTCCCGCTCGATCCCCGCACGGTGGCGTCCGTCCTCGCTGCCGCGGACCCCGATGCGGAGATCGCGGAGATCAACGCCGACGCGAATCGGCTTGATGCCGTGCTGGCGGCCCAGCAGTACCGGCTGGCGTCCTGGCGAGCCGCATTCAGCGAGCTGCGCTATCGGCGCTTCTTCGATGTCAACGACCTGATTGGCCTTCGCGTGGAGGAGCCGGCCGTCTTCGCCGAGACGCACCGGCTCGTCCTTCGCTGGGTCGAGCAAGGGCTGGTTGACGGGCTTCGGGTCGACCATCCCGACGGCCTGCGCGATCCGTCCGCATACCTCGCGCGCCTGCGCGCCGCGGCGCCTGACACCTGGATCGTGGTCGAGAAGATCCTGGGGTCCGATGAGAAGCTCCCCGCTGGCTGGCCGGTCGACGGCTCGACCGGCTATCGGTTCGCCAACCTCACCACGGGCCTGTTCGTCGATCCTGCCGGCGAGGCTTCCATGAGCGCCGCCTGGGGATCGGTCGCCGATGCAGGACCGGAATGGCAGGACATCGTCGGCGATGCGCGGCGCGAGGTGCTCTCGTCACTGCTGGGCAGCGACGTCAACCGGATGACCGGTCTGTTTGCTGCGGTCGGCGAGGCGACGCAACGAAGGCGCGCCGAGCTAGCCGATGCACTGCGCGAGGTTGCGGCACGGCTGCCGGTCTACCGCACCTACGCCACCTCGTCGCCGAGGTGCGTTTCGGACACCGGCGCCGGGCTGATCGACACCGCCGTGGCTTCGACGGTCGTTGCACGGCCGGATCTCGATCCCCGGCTGCTCGGGCTGCTTGGCAGGATCCTGCGGCTCGACGTGGACGAGCCGCCCGCCGTGGAGCTCGCCATGCACTTCCAACAGCTGACCCCGGCCGCGATGGCCAAGGGCGTGGAGGACACCGCCTTCTACCGCCACCACCGCCTGGTGGCACTCAACGAGGTCGGCGGCGACCCAGGGCACTTCGGGATCTCCGTGGCGAAGTTTCATCGGCAGATGGGGACGGCTGCGACCGAATGGCCGGCGGCCATGCTTTCGCTCTCGACGCACGACACGAAACGCAGCGCAGACGTCCGCGCTCGACTGGCGGTGCTCTCCGAGGACCCGGCCGGCTGGCACGACGCGGTCCAGCGCCTAGGCCCGGCATCCGAGCCGCACGCCACTGCCGTCGGGATGCCCACTGCGGCAGACCGATACCTGTTCTTCCAGACCCTGATTGGCGCCTGGCCGATCGACGACGATCGCGTCGCCGCCTACATGCTCAAGGCGGCCCGGGAGGCGAAGCTCCGCACATCGTGGATCGAGCCCGATACTGCCTACGAGGCCTCCCTCGCACGATTCGTGCGCGGCTCCATGGGCGATGGCGGCTTCGTCCAGATCGTCGACGGCGTCGTAGGGCCGCTGGTCGACGGCGGGCGTCGCGCCGCGCTTGGGCAGCTGGCGCTGGAGCTGACCGCTCCCGGCGTCCCCGACATCTACCAGGGCGACGAGCTGTGGCAGCTGGCGCTGGTCGACCCGGACAACCGACGCCCAATTGACTATGCAGCCCGCATTCGCCTCCTGGCGGAAGCGGCCGAGGTCGACGCGGCGACCGCGTGGGCGCGGCGGGACACCGGGCTGCCCAAGCTGTGGCTGGCTCGCCACGGGCTCGACCTGCGCCACCACCACCCCGCCGCCTTCGGTCCGGGCGGCGCTTACCGCCCGATCACGGCCGAAGGTGCGCTGGCCGACGCGGTCGTCGCCTTCGAGCGGGGTGACGAGGTCATCGCGGTGGTCCCGCGGCTGGTACGCAGGGTCGAGCGAGTCGGCTGGTCCGACACCCGTCTGGCGCTGCCGGATGGCCGCTGGCGGAACCTGGACGGCTCCGAGCACCTCGAGGCAGTCCTCCTGAGCGAGCTCCTGTCTCCCTTCCCGGTGGCACTGCTGGAACGCGTCGCATGAGCGAATCGCTGGTCGACCAGACCTACATCGACGCCTACGGCGTGGAACGGGCGATCGCGCCCCAGGTCCGCGCGGCGGTCCTCGCCGCAATCGGTCCGGACGAGACCGATCCCGGGGCCGTTGCGGTGGTTCGGCGGGGTGCACAACTGCCGGTGGCCGGTGAGCTCGTTCTCGAGGACGGCTCGAGCCTGGGCCGCCCCGACCGGATGCCGTCGGATGCGCCCTACGGCTATCACCGCCTGACGCGCGACGACGGCCGCGAGCAGCTCGTGATCAGCGGACCAGGCCGCTGCCATCTGCCGCCCGACCTGCGCGCATGGGGCTGGGCGATCCAGCTGGCCGCCACCCGGTCGCGCCGCAGCTGGGGGATCGGCGACCTGGCTGATCTGCGCGAGCTGGGCGCATGGTCCGCCGCGGTTGGAGCGGGCTTCATGGCGGTCGGACCGCTCGGCGCGCCGAATCCAGGCCCGGTGCCCGAACCGAGCCCGTACTACCCCAGCACACGGCGCTTCGGCAGCCCGCTTCACCTGCGGATCGAGGACGTCCCCGGCGCCGAGCGGCTGGGCGACGAGCTGGTCGAGCTGACAGCGGCCGGCCGCGAGCTCAATTTCGAGCGTCGAATCGACCGTGCACGAGTCGCGGAGCTGAAGATGCGGGCGCTCGAACGGCTTTGGGCATCCGGCCCCAACCGTTTGGGGTTCGACGCGTGGCGCGCGGAGCGTGGCGTCTCGCTCGAGCGGTGGGCAACGTTCGTGGTGCTGACCGAGCGGCTGGGCGCGGGCTGGCACCGGTGGCCGGAGCCATTCCGGGACCCGGCCGGGCCGGCCGTGGGGCGCCTCGCGGCCGAGCAAGCCGATCGCGTCGCCTTCCACGCCTGGATCCAGTGGTGCTTCGATCGGCAGCTGGCGGATGCATCGGCCCCGCTGGTTCGAATCGCGGACATGCCGGTGGGGGTCGATCCCGGCGGCTTCGACGCCTGGGACTGGCAGGATCAGCTGGCGGTTGATGCCTCGGTGGGTGCGCCGCCGGATCGCTTCAACCTCTCCGGCCAGACCTGGGGCCTGCCGCCCTTCATCCCGCATCGGCTGCGACAGGCGGCCTACCGGCCGTTCATCGACACGATCCATGCCCAGCTGCGGCATGCCGGCGGGCTACGGATCGATCACGTGCTCGGCCTCTTCCGGCTGTGGTGGATCCCGTCCGGGCACGATTCATCCCAGGGCGCCTACGTCCGCTCGCGCACTGACGAGCTGCTCGAGATCGTGGCGCTCGAGTCGCACCGCGCCGGCGCGGTCGTGATC
>JBPCKH010000034.1:0-2822 GCA_051004475.1 Candidatus Limnocylindria bacterium
GCCTGGAGCAGCAGCGTGGCCACGATCGCGAGCGCCACGATGCCGGCGAGCAGCTCGGTGTTGGGCGCGCCGAGACCGGCCAAGACGCCGACGAGCGCGGCTGGTACCACTCCTGTCTCTCGCGTCCAGCAGAGAAAGGCCACTTCTCGCCCGGTCCAGTCCGCGTGCCGATCTGGCAGCGTGCATGCGAGCACCGTGAGTGGCCGAGCCACCAGCAGGAGAACGGCGACCACGGCCAGCGATGGCGCCCAGTGCTCGGCCAGGGTCCCGAAGGGCAGGCTTGCGCCCACGACGAGGAAGACGAAGATCGTGACTACCTCCGACAGGGTGCGCGAGGCGGCGCGGACCTCCTGCTCGTGGTGAGGGTGCATGGTCAGCCCGAGCAGCTCCATGTTGCCGACGATGAGTCCGGCGAGGAACGCGCCCAGGTAGCCGCTGCCGCCGGCCGAGTCGAGTGAGACATAGCTGACAGCAACGACCGCGAGAACCGCGAACGGTGCGGAGTCTCTGAGGATTCCGGCCCGATGACTCGAGATTGTGGCTGAGAGAAGCACGCCCGCCACGACGCCGACCACGATGCTCATGCCGAGCTCGACGACGAAGTCGGCGGCGGGTCCCCCGAGTCCGCGCTCCCCGCTGAGCAGCGCTCCCGCGATCGCGAGGGCGAGCACCGCGCCGGTGGGGTCGTTGAAGGCTGATTCCGCGATGACGGTCTGCGCTACTTTGATCCTGACCCGCGACTGCACGAACAGCGGGATGAGGATCGCCGGATCGGTCGGGGACAGCACCGCGCCGATCAGCAGGCCCTCCTGAAGCGAGAGGCCGAAGGCCAATGCCGCCACCGTTCCCGTGATCGCTGTGGTGAGGATCACGCCGGGAAGCACGAGCAGACCGAGGCTTGGCGCGACGGACCGTAGGACACTGAGCGATAGGTTCAGTCCACCGTAAAAGAGAATCGTTGAAACCCCGAACGTGAACAGCAGCTGGGCTCCGAGAGAATCGAGCGGTACGGCTACGACGTCGAGCGCATAAGGGCCGAGCGCCGCTCCGATCGCGATCAGCAGGACGATCTCGGGCATTCGGATCGCGGCGGCGAGCACCCGGCTGACGAGGCCGGCGGCCAGGAGCAGGCCCATTGTCAGGATGACATCGCGCGTCAACGCTCCTCCACCGCCCGCTGCTCGGTGGGCAGCGCGGCGGCCGAGTCATCCGGGCTCCTCGGCGTCAAGGTCCTGCGCGTGGCGACTCCATCCCGACTCCTCGGCGGCGGCCGCTGAGGAGGCCGAGATTCGACACGATGAACGGCACGACGAAGTTGAAGGCGCATTTGAGCCCTGTCAACGCCGTGGCCTCGCCGGCCAGGATCACGTCGAGGTAGTTGACCGCGGTCAGAAAGATCCCGACCGTGAGCGCGATGCCGACGGTGCGCCGCAGGTGCTCCGGGCGCGCGCAGTACGCGAGGGCGCCCCAGATCGCCGGATCATTCCTCCGGTCCCCGGCCGATTCGCGTGTCACATGAACGGCCAGAGGCAGGTGGGATCCCAGTGCCGTGCGCCTTGAGCGCGCGAGGCCTTTTCCGCTCGAGCCAAGGTCGAATCAAGAACGTGAGCGCGCCTGGAGCGGCGCGCACGTAGCGCAGCCGAGACGGGCGCGAGCCGCATCGCCAGCCACGTAAGCCCGCTCCGAGCGTTGGTGTTTCGCTCCCGCACGACGTCAGAAAGACAGTGAGATGAAGCTGCCCTGGCAGGGCGGCCCGGAGCAGAACCCAAACGATCGGTTCGTCAGGTCGATCACCACCGACCCGAGCGTCTCGATCTGGTTCTCCTGGCGCTCGGACGGGTTCAGGTGCCGGCAGATCGAGTCAGGCAGGTTGGAGTGGTCTCGAAGAGCGTCTTGACAAGTGCCGACGTCGATCCCGCCGGCGTGCTCAGTCAGTCGCTCTCGAAGTCGTCCATCACGCAGCAGCGTGTCGGGGTAGATCAGCTTCCCCAGGTCGTCTCGGTCGTCGGAAGCGGTCAGGAAGTGATTCGAGTGGCTTATGACGCCATCGGTTGCGGTCACCAGCGATACGTCGCCGGGCCAGGCCTCGATGTCCACGACTTCTCCGTCGGCGTGGCCGATGAGGTAGTTCGCCGCCAGGGCTCGGTCAGCTTCCACGACGGAGCGGACCGCGCTGTCGAACGTCGGAGCGCTGAGAACCTTCCGGCGGATCAGGTGCACCGGCGTTCCGAACCGGCGAGTGTCCGAGAGCAGGAAGTTCACGCATAGGCCGACGCCCGCTTCGTTGAGGCCGATCTTGCCGACCAAGCCGGCCTCGGCCATAGTCAGGATTCGCGGGTCGCCTTGGCGCTCGATGTCGAGGATCACGGTCGATTTGCGGATCGCGGGGCTCCAGTCCCAGTTCTGACCGATGATCGTGCTCCCGTCAGCCGTGGCGGGCGCGACAGCGGCGAAGGACGTGCAGCCCTCGTCCAGCCGTGCCTTGAGTCCGTGGACGAGCTCGCTTCTCGCGTTGAGCGTGAGCACGGCCTCAAACGGGATTCCCGCTCCATGGGCGATGCCTCGCATTTCCTCCAGCGTCGCGGGGTCATAGGACTCGATCATGGGCTCGAACTCTCTCGCGATCTCGAAGATCTGCTCGCTGCGCAGGCCGTGATGGCGATAGAAGGACTCCAGGTAGGCGTCGACCGTGTAGGAGATGAGCTCGCGCACGACGGTTCCGTATTGGACGCCACACTGATGCGGCGTCCCCTTCATCGTGATCACGGGGACGTCCTGCCCACCCGTGGACACGTAACTGAGCTCGCCGGTGGTGGTCATAG
>JBPCKH010000035.1:0-11210 GCA_051004475.1 Candidatus Limnocylindria bacterium
CGAACATGTTGTCCTGGTAGTTACCCCAGTGGCCGGAGGTCTCCCACAGCTCCTTGCGGACGAGGCTCGGGGTGCGAACCTCGTCGAAGCCGGCCTCCCGGCGGACCTCGCGCGACCATGCCTCGAGCGCGCGCCAGAGCGCCATGCCGCGCGGATGGAGGAACGGTGCTGCCGGCGACTCTGGATGGAACGTGAACAGGTCGAGCTCGCGGCCGAGCTTTCGATGGTCGCGCTTCTTCGCCTCTTCCAGTCGCCAGAGGTGCTGATCAAGCTCCTCCTGGGAGTCCCAGGCGGTTCCGTAGATGCGCTGCAGCATCGGCCGCTTCTCGTCGCCGCGCCAGTACGCGCCGGCGGTGTTGAGCAACTTGAAGGCGCCAAGCTGCTTCGTCGACTCGACGTGCCCGCCGCGGCACAGATCTTCGAAGGCGCCGTGCCGATAGAAGGAGACCGTCTCGCCCTCTGACGCCGGCAGATCGTTGACAATCTCCACCTTGAACGGCTGCTGGCGCTCATCGAGCAAACTGATCGCCTCGGAACACGGGAGGTCCTGAGAGTGCTCGAAACGCAGGTCCGCGACCTGCTGCTCGTGCATCTTGGCGTCGATCTGCTCGAGATCAGCCGGCGTGAGCGGCCGCGGCAGATCGAAGTCGTAGTAGAAGCCGTCCTTGATGGCAGGACCGATGCCCAGCTTCGCTTCGGGGAACAGCTCGACCACGGCCGCGGCCATCATGTGCGCCGCGCTGTGGCGCATGGCGGTAAGACGGTCCTCGGTCCCCGAGCTGAGCGCGGCGCCTGCGTCCGTCTGCGTCTCGTCAGCGTCGATTGCCATGTCCCGAAGGGTAGCGCATGACAGGGGTCAGGTCCGCGGGTCGTCGTCCGATTCGGGTGCTGGTGGACCGCCCGGCATCCCTGTTTCCGGGATCGGGTCGTCCATGTCGCCGGTCGGTGGCGTCACGCCGCTGCCGCCGGGGTAGGCGTTGTCGCCGATCGGGTCGCCGGCATCACGGTCCGGACGGTCGAGCGGACCCTGACCAGGGCCTTGGGCATTGTCTCGATTCATCATGTCCGGCTCAGATGCAATCCGCGCGCCATCGGCGTCAGTGCCCGTCAAACGCGCTTCATCTGCTCGAACGGCTGCCGGCAGGCGGCGCAATGGTAGATGGCGCGACAGAGAGTGGGCCCGAACGGGTTCTCGAGGGCGGTACTGCGCGATCCGCAATATGGGCACTCGGCGATCGGCAGCACCGCGAGCTCGTCAAGGCCGACGACCTCGTCAGGCACGGATGGGCCGATATGCGGCGGCGCAAAGCCGGACAGGCGAAGACGCTCGCGGCCCAGCGGCGAGATGCGCTCGCTCGTCCATGGCGGCGAAAACGTCACCACGACCTCGACCCGATCCGCGAGGCCCAGCGCGCCGATGTGGTCTTCGATCAACCCCCGCATGACGTCGATGGCAGGGCAGCCGACGAACGTGGGCAGGAGCTCGACCCGAGCCTGATCATCCATCACCGACACGGAGCCGATGACGCCCAGATCGACGAGGCTGATTGCCGGGATCTCGGGATCGGCGATTCGGGACAGCGCGTCCCAGATACGCTGTTCACGAGTGTCGACCACGTGCGCTACCACTGCGCGCTCGCGTCCGCGCCGGCAACCATCGTGAACTCGCTGTGCAGCCAGCCAAAGTCATCGGTTCGAATCGTGCGACCGGTGGGCGTCGGCCCGGCGTCGGGCAGGTCGCCAACGATCGGTTCGAGCACCGGACGCGCCGATGCCACCCATTCGGCGTGCAGCGCCAACATCGGCTGCGGGAGGATGCCGGCCCGCAGGAGCGGCGTCTCGCCGGAAAGCGGAGTGAAGATCTGCTGCGCATCCGGCCAGAGCCGGACGAGCGCGTCCGCGAGGCGACCGTGCACCTCGCGCTCGCCATCTGCCAGGCGGCGCAGCCAGGCATCGGCGTGCATGCGATGGTAGGTCTCCTCGCGCCGCATCTTGCCGGTGAGTTGCGCGAGCGGCTCCCAGTTGCTCGCGGCCAGGGCGCGCAGGCGCACCGCATCCGCCGTCTCGTACAGCCAGCGGCGTCCGACGCTGAAGGCCCAGTCGCCGCGGCGATGATTGAGCAGGGCCGCGTGACGATACGCCTCGGGCGGGCGCCCAAAGGCGATCCGATCTGCATCGTCGTCCGTGATCGTGGCGAGCAGCTCGTACAGGGCGCGGGCGTGGCCGATCTCGTCCTGCGCGATCGAGCTGGTCGCAACGTCCTCCTCGAGCATCGGCGCAATGCCGGTCCATTCGGAGTCCCAGGAGCCGATGATGAACTCGTCGTCGGCGACGCTGAGCAGGAGCTCGGCCAGCGCCCCCCTGGTGGCGGCGTCGAGCGCGATGGCTGAGTCTGCCATCTACTCCCCTCGTGTGTAGCGACGTGGGAAACGGTGGCCCGCCCCGCCAGGTACGCGCCACGCGAGCAGGTGGATGCATGTGTGGCGGAGTCGCGGCTGATCGCGAGGAAACGTAATCCCGCTGTGTGTATTTGGCACAGTGGCGGACGCGACCGCCATGACGCGTCCTCCCCGGCCCGGGCCCTGGCGGCCTCGAGCTTGTGCTTGATGAGGTATCCGCCGGGCTTCTTGTACGAGCGGTCGAAGGGCGGCGTCAGAAGATCCGGATCGTCGAGCTCCCTTATCGCCTCGCGGAGAACGATCCAGAGCCGGTGCGACTCGCCGCGGCGACTGTAGAACTCGCGGGCGTAATGGATTGCGAGCTCCTCGTCGGGCGCGTTGACGTTGCCCGCATGGATCATTGGATCGCCCTCGCCCTCCTGCCGGAAGACCTCCCAGATGCCCTCGCTCACGCAGTCACGCCTCAGGCGGCGGCCGTCGCGGTACCCAGCAAGGCATCGCGGACCCACTGGGTCTCCGCAAAGTTCACGCGCCGGAACTCGAGCCGCTCCTGCGAGGCCGGCCCGTGACCGGTCACAACCGACTTCAGCTCGGCCCAATCAGGCTCGGTGTACTGCCATCGACCGGAATCCTCGTCGTGATCCAGCGCGGCATCCGGAATCGTGAGTCCCAGCTCGCGAATGCGTGGCACGTAGATGGAAAGGAACTCCTGCCGTAGCTGCTTGTTGTTCTTGGCTTTGATGCCCCAGTGCAGATCCTTGTCCTTCGCCGGGTCGGTGGGCGGGCCGTGCATCTGTATCAGCGGGCCCCACCATCGGTCCAGTGCTTCCTGCACCATCGCGCGCTGGCTCGCCGTACCGTTCATCAATGTCAGCACCACATCGCGACCGTGCATGATATGGACCGATTCTTCCCAGCAGATCTTCTTCATCGTGCGGCCGTACGGGGCGTACGAGCAGTCGCGCAGTGCCTGCTGGCTGACGATCGCCGCCGCGTCGACGAGCCAGGCGATGATCCCGACATCCGCCCACGACTTCGTCGGATAGTGGAAGACGTTGTGGAACTTCGTCCTGCCATTGAGCAGATCGGCCAGCATCTGGGCGCGTGGCTTACCGAGGTCCTCGGCGACGCGATACAGCAGCTGCGCATGCCCGACCTCGTCCTGGATCTTGGAGGTCAGTGCCAGCTTCCGGCGCAGCGTCGGCGCCCGCATGATCCAGTCCCGTTCCGGCAGCACGCCCATCAGCTCGGAGTTGGCGTGCATCTCGACGAACTTTAGGACCGCGGCGCGGTACTCGTCGGGAAGCCAGTCATCGGCCTCCACCTTGCCCCCAGCTCCGACGTGCGCGTAGAAGGCATCGGCGTCTCCGGCGGCGTACGGCGGCCGTGCATTCAGGGGCTGGATCGTATCGGCTTCATTCATGACCGTCTCAGGGTACTGCAAGACCGATACGAGGGCGCCTACAACCGATGCAGCTCGAGCGTCGTGTCGAGCACCGTGTCGGCCACCATCTGCGGTGTCGCAGGGTCGCCGGCGTACTTGCGCTCGAGCTCGGCACTGCATGCCGCCACGCGTTCCGCATCGGTTGCGCCTCCGACCCGAACGGCAACCGCCGTCTGGTCGATGACAAGGTTTGCAGTACCGGCGGCAATCGCCTCACGGTACCACCGTGCGCCGGCCCCATGAAAGGAGCGGATGAGCACGCGATCCGATCCATCGACCACCACCCAGATGATGGTGCGATGCACATCGCCCGCTTCGCTGCGCGTCTCGATACGCACTTCCTGCTCGTCACGCAGTCGCGCCAGCGTATCGGCGGCGAAGGCCGGATCAGTCATGCGGCGCACGCTTCAGCGGACGATGCCAGCGCTGGTAGGCCTCATCCGGCGAGCCATCCACCGCCAGGCCATCCGCCACGACGGTGATTTCAGGACGCGGAACGTACAGGTCGATCGGCATGAGTCCAGCGGTCCGCACCAACAGGTAGTCTGCGAAGACAGCGTCCACCGTACCGATACGAACGTTCGCCCGTCCGACCACGCGCACTCCTGGCTTGATCTCAGCATCCTTCACCGGCATAGCGTAGCCCGATTGCGCTGGTGGCGAGTTCGCGTCAATGCGGCTGCCGCGGTACCGTGATGGCATGGACCGATTGCTCGTCTCGATCGCCCGACTCATCGGCGCGCTGACCGGCGCCTTCGCCGGCATCGTCGCCGTGCAGCTCATGCGCATGCGTCGCATGCAGTTCCTGCCGGGCTGGCCGGGGTTCTGGATCAACCACGTCGTCCACCCGACACGGCGAACGGCGCCTGGAACCGCGAGCGCGCCACGGCTGCGAATGGCCATGCTCGGCGACTCAACCACCATCGGGGTCGGCGTCGAGCATCCCGGACATGCGCTGCCCTACCTCGTCGCGCAGCGCGTCGCCGATGCGGAGTCTCGCGACGTTCACGTGGTGAGCTACGGCTGGTCTGGAGCACGCGTGACGGATCTCGTCCGCTCCCAACTTCCGCGCGCACTCGAACCCCTGCGAACCACCGAATCCGAGCCGTTCCTCCCGGGCGCGGATCTCGTGGTGGTGGTCGTCGGTGCGAACGACGCAACCCACAACACGCCGCCGAATCGCTATCGCGACGACCTGCGCACCACGCTCGAAGGGATTCGCCGGGCGGCGCCCACCGCGCGAGTCGTGCTGGCCGGCATTCCGGCGTTCCGAGGGGCGCTCCCGGCGCTCGAGCCGCTGATCTTCCTGGCGGACCAATACGCGCGCCTGCTTCGACGGATCAGCCGGACCGAGGCCACCAGAATCGGTGCCGCCTATGCCGATCTGCATGGGGACGTGGCGAGTCTGATCGAGGGGCGCGCGGACGTACTCTCCAGCGACAACTTCCACCCGTCCGTCGTCGGCTATGACGCCTGGGCCGAGGTCATCTTTCGGGCGCTCCAATCCGACAGCAGTGCGGCAGAAGCGTCAGTCGAGGCCGCTGGCGTCTGACCCCGCGAGATTGCTACTTGCCGCCGAGGCCGGGTGATGCGATATTCGGACGGAGCAACCCCACCTAACCAGACCCTTGTGCCCTCGGGGGAGAGCGTGCGTCCCGTCCTGGTCATAGTCAGCCTGCTGGCAACGCTTGTCGGCAGCCTCGGTATCGCCGCGCCCGCGGCGGCTTCGACACCGGCCCGGGTGGCAGTCATCGTCGGACCGGTCGGCGCGGAGCTGACGCCGGTCTACCTGAGCCTGGCCGAGGCGGCCGCCACCGCGGCCGAGACACGCGGCGCAACCGTGACCCGCGCCTATTCACCGACCGCCAACGCGGAGCAGGTGCTGGCCGCGGTTGAAGGGGCCAACATCGTCATCTACCTGGGACACGGCGTCGGGACCCCAAATCCATACTCGGCCAACCCGAGTGCGGCCACCACCAACGGCTGGGGCCTGAACGGTCCCAACGCGCGCGGCGATCACGCGGACTCGTGGGCCGACGGCACGCTGGCCTACTATGGCGAGGCCTGGATCGCGGCGCACGCAAGGCCGGCTCCGGGCTGGGTCATGATCTACTCCAACGCCTGCTACGCGCCCGGTGCCTCCGAGGGCTTCGACACGCCGGCCGACGAGGCCACCGCCGCCCAGCGGGTGGCAGCCTATAGCCGTGCGCCGCTGGCCGAGCTGAACGCATCGGCCTACTTCGCCACCGACTTCTACGAGGGAGCCGCGCACCTGGTCGGGGCGCTCCTGGACAACCCCGCTCGCCAGTACGGCGAGGTGTTCGCCACCGAGCCGCGCTTCGAGGCCGCTGGTCTGGTCCGCCTGCCACACGGCCTGGTCGACGGTGCCGAGACCTGGCTGCATCGCTCCGCCTACTTCGAGGGCAAGATCGACTACTGGTACGCCTTTGCCGGCGACCCGGCGGCCAGCCTTGCGGGTGGCGGCACCGAGCTCGGTGTCGCGCGTTCCGAATCTGCCACAGTGAACCCGGCCATCCCACCCCTCGCGGCGGTCGATGGCATGGCTAGCGGCATGGCCTCCAGCTACGGGGCGAGCATCGGATGGGAGGAACAGGCAACCGTGGCGCTTCCGGTCGAGCTCGGTGGCAACATTCCCGGCGGCGCCCCCGGCTGGGTGCTGGTGTGCGCGGACAGATGCGCCAGCATGCCAGTCGTGGACACCTGCCCGTGCTACGCCGGCACACCCGACCAGCGCGTCGCGAACCTGTCGCATGCGGGGTGGCGCCTGATCAGCGACACCCCGCTCGAAGAGGGCCTGATCCCTGTCGTCATCTACCTGACCCCGCTCCCGGTCAACCTCGGCTCGCTGGACACCTAAGCGGCGGCGATGACCGGAGGATCGGCCTGGGCCAGGCCGGAACCGGAACCATCGACGGGGCGGATCCCGCCTCTCGAGTGGAAGCGACTCGACAATGACCCGATCTCGCGACGAAGCAGCTCGCTCCAAGCGTGATGCTCGACGCCCGCGACCGGATAGCGGCCGACGAAGACGGCCTGCGCCAGGGCGCCCTTGGCGGGAAACTGGCCCGGTCCGAATTCAAAGGCGTAGTGATGCTCCCCGCTGTCCGCGCGGCGGGACGAGCGTATGCGCGCCCAGACCGAAGTCGCGCCGCTGGCGAGCTGGAAGCTGAGTAGATGCATCTCGCGTTCGATGAGCGGCTCTCGCGTTGCGACCAGCGCGCCCCCGACCGAGACGTCCTGGACCGACGCCATCGACCCATCGACCGCGCCGGCGATGTCGACCGCGAAGCGAACGGCGCTGCGGCGCTCGGCTGCATATCGAAGCGATCGTATGCGGCTCATGGCCACCCAAACCAGGCCGGCATTGACGACAAGCCAGAAGAAGGCTCCGGCGGCCGCCCATTCTGACGCGTAGGCGATCGAGATCGCGCCCAGCAGATGGAAGGCGTACACGGTGGCACCAAGAACGGACACGCCCAGCGCGGCACGGAGGAGTATCGGGGCTTCCACTCGACCCCGGTTTACCGCGATACGGCCCTTCGGGGTCACCCGGAAGCGTGGCGTCCGGGAGGTGAAGAGGGTCAGCGTGGCAAGGAAGTTCGGCGACATCCTGACGAGGTCGAACACGATCGACAGGATCGGTCGATACGCACCGCGGCCGAGCAGGTAGAGTGCAGCCTGCTGGAGCGCATAGGTCACGCCGAAGGCGACCGCGAAGGTCAGTCCGTCCGCGAGGATCGGGATCTGGCCGGAGACGAGGACCAGCGGAGGCAGCGCAAGGAAGCCCAGCGTGCGCCAGGAGTCGAACCAGCCGAGCAGGGTCGCCGCATATCCTAGTCGCTGGCCCACCGTCAGCCCCGGGACGGTGAGCGGATTCTCGACGCGCAGGACCTGCATGGCGCCGGTTCCCCATCGGTTGCGCTGAAGCTGGTACTGCGCCGCATCGTCCGCCGCCAAACCCCGCGCCAGGACCTCGTTGTGGTACACGGTCCGCCAGCCGGCGCGGTGCAGGCGGATCGTGGTGTGAATGTCCTCCGTGATCGTGTCGGTGGCGGCACCACCGACGACGCGTAGCGCCTCCGTGCGCACGAGGGCATTGGTGCCGCACCAGAACGCGGCATTCCATCGGTTCTTGCCGGGCTGGAGCAGCCGATAGAAGAGCGTCTGCTCATGGAACGGCTCGCCATACGCAATGCCGCTGCCGTGCTCGAAGCTGGTGACGTTGTAGAAGTCCTGGGGCGTCTGGACGAGCGCCACCTTCGGATCCTCGAAGTAACCGAGCGTGGCGCGCAGGAAGTCGGGAGCGGCGACGTGGTCAGCGTCGAGTACCGCTAGGACCTCGGCGTCCACCACGGTAAGCGCGTGATTGAGATTCCCCGCCTTGGCGTGCTCGTGCGTCGGCCTCGCGAGGTAGTGAGCACCGAGCGATGCCGCCAATTCGGCGATCTCGGGCCGCTCCCCATCATCGAGGACCCACGTTTCGTGCTCCGGCTCGAGGGCCACCGCCGCGGCGATCGTCGGGACCAGGATCTCCGGCCCCTCGTTGTAGGTCGGGATCAGTACCGTCACGCTCGGCACGCGAGTCAGGACACGCCGGCGCGGCCGCACGTCGACATCCCAGAGGCTGAAGGTGAATAACCCGAGGCCGATGGCCGCGTGTACTTCGAACACGAGCATCGGGATCGACAGGTACCACGCGCCGACGTTCAGGGTGGCCGCGGCGCGCCATACCAGGTACGCCGCCGTCGCAAAGAGCGCAATGACGGCCACAGTGCGGATCACGCGGAGCCGACGGCGCGAATCTGGCTGCGGGAGCTGCCCGCGGCGGCGGGAGGTGCTGGTCATCGCACACAGGACACCATTCCGAGGGACCACCGGGCCATAGACCGATGGTCAGATACGACCCGGTACCTACGTGACCGTCACCCGGATCGTATGGTGGCCGCGCGCACCATCGGGTGCAGGCTGCGTCCTCTGGTCGGTCTGAACCTCGCCCTCGCCGTCCGTCGCGCGGACCCGCACCAGGTGCTCGCCTGCGGTGGCGTCCCATCGGCGCACGAACTGGACCCAGGTCGCGTCGGAGATGGCAGCGCTGATCTCGGCCGGCTCCCAGCCGCTCTCGTCGATCTGCACCTCGACGCCCCCGACTCCGCGGTCGGGCGCCCACGCCACCCCCGCAATGGCGATCGTGCCGGCCTCGACCCGCGCACCCTCGCTCGGCACGTCGATGCGTGACTGCGTCAGGATCGGCGCCTCCTTGTCCCAGCCGAGCGGCACCCAGTAGGCATCAAAGGCATCCAACGTAGTCAGCTCGATCTCGGCGAGCCACTTCGTCGCGCTCACGTACCCGTACAGACCAGGCACGATCAGGCGAGCCGGGAATCCATGGTTCGGTGGCAGCGGCTCACCGTTCATGGCCACCGCCACCAGCGCCTCGCGTTCGTCAGCCAGCGCCCATGCCGTCGGAAATCCGGCGGTGAAGCCGTCGACCGCGCGCCCCACGATCTGCGTGGCGGATGGATCGACCCCAGCCCGCTCGAGCACGTCCTTGAGGCGAACGCCGGTCCATAGCGCGTTCCCCACCAGGTTGCCACCGACCTCGTTGCTGACGCACGCGATCGTGACGTACTGCTCGTGGAGCGGCATCGCGACCAGCTCGTCGTACGTGAGCTCGAACGGTCGGTCGACCATGCCGGTGACAGCCAGCCGCCAGGTTGCGATGTCCGGGCGCGGCACGAGGAGAGCGGTATCGATCCGATAGAAGTCACGATTTGGCGTGACGAGCGGGCTCAGCTGTGGCACGTCGAATGATGCGCCTGCAGGCGGCGGCGCTGCAGCGGTCGTGGGGGTCGGAACGCTGCCGACCTGCGGCGCGGCGTTCAGGCGACCGCGATCGAGCAGTGCCCGGCCGGCAAGACCACTCGCGGCTGCCACGCCGACCACGGCGATCGATGTCCCCAGGAACCGGCGGCGTCCCCAGTTCGGCATCTCGGCCAGCGGCGGTGACCCACGTTCAGCCGCCAGTCGGAGCAACCAGCCAAGCACCCCGATGGCGGTCGTCACGGCGGCGCCAACGACGATGAGAGTCGTGATCGGCTCAGAAAGTGGGTCACGGAGGCCGGCGGCAAGCAGGAGAATCGCCCCGCCCCCGATTGCCAGGCGAGCGAGACCGAAGCGGCTCCTGGCAAGCACGCCCAGCCCCGCGGCGAGCACCAGCGCAACCACCGCGATGAACAGGTTGAGCAGCAGCTTGTCGGCCTCGCCGAACAGGTCGACCACGAACTGCTTGGCACCGGCGGGCTGGAGCGTGATGACGAGGTCGCCAACGGCGATGATGGGACTCGCCGCACCGGGCAGGATTCCCGCGAGGAGCTCCGCGCCACCCAGCGCAGCGGCGCCCGCCGCCAGCCCGGCGAGGGCGGCAGCGCGACGTGACGGGATGGGCGCGGGGGCGCGCGGGGTGATCGTCATGGCTCGCATAGGGTACGACGCTGTATGACGATCGTATGAACCACGCTCCGCGGGCCCCGTCGGCTCGGCTGACTGACTGGCTCTCCTATCATCACGGTCATGCCCGACCGCATCGACCTCCGCTCGGACACGGTCACCCTGCCAACGGCCGCCATGCGTCACGCCATGGCCGAAGCGGCCGTTGGAGACGACCAGTACGGCGAGGACCCATCGGTCAATCGCCTCCAGGATGAGGTTGCCGCCCTGCTCGGCACCCAGGCCGCCCTGTTCCTGCCAAGCGGCACGATGGCCAACCAGGTTGCGTTGCGGACCCTGACCCGACCCGGTGACGACGTCCTCGTCCCGACCGACTCGCACATCGTCCTGCATGAGACCGGCGCCGGGGCAGCCAACGCAGGAGTCCAGTTCAGCCCGATCGGCGCCGGGGGAATCTTCAGCATCGACGACGTGCGTGCCGCCTTCAAGCCCCCTGGGCACATCGTCTATCCGCCGACGACGCTGCTCGTGGGCGAGAACACTCATAACCGGACCGGTGGCGTCGTCGTTCCGTCCGATGTGCTGCGCGACTTCCTCGGCCACGCTCGCGAGCGTGGTCTTGCCGCCTACCTCGACGGAGCGCGCATCCTCAATGCAGCGATCGCGAGCGGACAACCTGCCGCTGCCCTCGCCACCGGGTTCGACCTGGTGGGCATGTCGCTCAGCAAGGGGCTCGGCGCGCCGGCGGGCTCGATGCTTGCCGGGTCACGTGAGCTGATCGAGCGGGCGCATCGTTATCGGCGCATGGCGGGCGGTGCGATGCGCCAGGCCGGCATCCTTGCAGCGGCTAGCTCGTACGCGCTGGCGCACCACGTCGATCGGCTCGCGGATGACCATGC
>JBPCKH010000036.1:0-12896 GCA_051004475.1 Candidatus Limnocylindria bacterium
GGTGGATCTCGTCGGCACCCTCGAGCGCGATGCCTTCGGTGGCATGGCTCGCCTCCGCCTGCGCGTCATCGACTATGCGGAGGCGGCGGCCAGTCCTCTCCTCGCGCGTCGGCTCCCACCGGTCGAACTCGCACGCGCGGGATGACGACGCCGCTCGAACGACTTCGCGCGAGGCGCCTGACGCTCGGTGCCCCGCTCTGCCTCGGCATCGACCCGCACCCGGACCGCCTTCCGACCGGGATGCCGCGCGGCGTCGCCGGCATCGAATCCTTCGCTCGCGGCGTGATCGAGGCGGCCGTCGATCACGCGGCGGCGGTCAAGGTCAACGCGGCATTCTTCGAGGCATTCGGGTCGGCAGGCTGGGCGGCGCTGGAGCGCATCCGTCGCGATGTTCCGCGCGACGTGCTCTTCATCCTGGATGCCAAGCGTGGCGACATCGACACCACCGCCGAGCGGTATGCGGCCGGTATCTTCGGCACGCTGGGCGCTGATGCCGTGACCCTGTCGCCGTACCTGGGCGAGGACGCCATCATTCCGTTTCTCGCGCACGCCGATCGCATCGTCTACGTGCTGGTCCGCACAAGCAATCCATCGGGTGGGCGCCTGCAGGAGCTGATCGTCGAAGGCGAGCCGGTGCATCAGCGCGTGGCGCGCTGGGTGACAGCGACGTGGAGGGATGGGCGGGTCGGCCTCGTGGTTGGCGCCACCGCCCCGCAGGAGCTGGCGCTGCTGCGCGCGACGCTGCCCGGGCCGGCGTTCCTCGTGCCAGGCGTCGGCGCGCAGGGTGGAGATCTCGCCGCGTCGGCGCGGGCGTGTGATGGCGACTGGGCACCCGGCGTGGTGTCGGTCTCGCGCGGGATCGCGGGCGCCTCGATCGGCGAGGATTGGCGTGAGGCTGCTGCGGCCGCTGCCCGGGCGTTGCGCAGCCGATTGCAGGAGGCGGTGCTACACTCGGAGGCCACAGCTGCACAGCGGCCCACCACGGAGGCTCGCGACTAGATGCCGATTCCCGGACCAATGGAACTCATCCTGCTGCTGGTGATCGTCCTGATCATCTTCGGCCCCGGCAAGCTGCCTGACATCGGCAACGCTGTCGGAAAGGGGATTCGTGAGTTCCGCAAGGCGTCAAATGAGCTGGAAGAGTCCGTGCGCGGAGAGCCGAAGCAGACGCCCGGCGACGACCGCCCCGTCCGCGAGACCACCAAGCACTGAGGCATTTCGCCACCCGCGCTTCCTCGCGCGCCGACCGTGACGTCTGAGGCGCCCGGCCCCAATCAAGCAACGATGAGCCTCGTCGAGCACCTCGAGGAGCTGCGGGGCCGCATCATCGTCATCGCCATCACGATCGCCCTGGCGGGCATCGTCGGCTTCTTCCTGTCCGAGCCGATCATCGGCCTGCTTCGCGCCGCCCTGCCGGAGGGTAAGCAGACCCTGATCCAGATCAGCGTGGGCGAGTCGCTGGCGGTGCGGCTGCGGGTGGCGCTTTACGTTGGCATCGCTGCCTCCGTTCCGGTCATCCTCTACCAGATCTGGCGGTTCGTGACACCCGGCCTGACGAAGCGAGAGCGGCGGATGATCTGGCCGATGCTCATCGGGGCCGTATTCCTCTTCGTACTTGGCCTCGCGCTGGGATATTTCGTCCTGCCCTTCGCGCTCGACTTTCTCCTCTCATTGACCCTTCCGGGCGTCGAGGATCAGCTGCGACTGAGCGAGTACGTCAGCTTTGTGTCGACCGTGATGCTCGCCTTTGGCCTGGCGTTTCAGTTTCCTGTGCTCCTCCTCCTGCTGGCGCGGGTCGGGATCCTCAACTACCGGTTCCTCTCCGCGCGTCGTCGCTGGGCCGTGCTCGCGATCGTGCTGTTCGCGATCGTCGCGACGCCCGGTGGCGATCCGCTGAGCTCCATCGTCCTGTCGCTCGTCATGTACGTCCTCTTTGAAGGTACGCTTCAGCTGATCCGCCGGATGCGCCCGTGAGCATCTGGCTGCTGACCGATGCGGCAACCGATGCACACGTATCGCCCGGCCATCCGGAGCGACCCGACCGGCGCGCGGCGGCCGCCGACGGGGTTCGAGACGCCGCCGATGAGGACCTGGTCGAGCCAACTATCGAGCCGATCGACCGGGCGACGCTCGAGGCGATCCACGACCCCGTCTACCTTTCGGCGTTGGCGGATGCCGTGAAGCGGGGTGGGGGCTGGCTGGACGCCGACACCTACGTGGTGCCCGCTTCACTTCATGCGGCCATGCTCGCTGCCGGGGCGACATTGCAGGCTGCCCTCGCCGTGACGATGGGCGCCGCCGAAGTGGCGTTTGCCGTCGTTCGACCGCCGGGACACCACGCCTCCCGTGGTCGAGGGAGCGGTTTCTGTCTTGTGAACAACGTGGCCGTGGCGGCCGCGGGGCTGCGGGCTCGCGGAGTAGCCGAGCGGATCGCGATCGTCGACTGGGACGTGCACCACGGGGACGGCACCCAGGCGATCTTCGATGATGATCCGGCTCTCTGCTATGCGTCGACGCACCAGTCGCCGTTGTATCCGGGCACGGGCCAGCGTGCCGAGACCGGGACTGGGCCGGCCGCCGGGACGAAGCACAACCGGCCCCTGCCGCCCGACAGCGGTGATGAGATGTTTGTCGCGGCGTGGCGCGACGAGTTGATCCCGGCCATCGAATCCTTCGCGCCGGAAGCAATCCTGGTTTCGGCCGGGTATGACGCCCACGTCGACGACCCCCTGGCCAATCTCGAAGTGACCGAGGACGGCTATCAGGCCGTCGGGGAGTCGATCGGCGCCCTCAGCCGACGGCTCGGGCTCGCGGGCGTTGCGCTCACGCTGGAGGGTGGCTACGTCCTCGACGCGCTTCGCGCGTCGACGGCAGCCACGGTGCGCGGGATCCGGGCCGGGAGAGCGAGCAGCACGGGCCAGGCGTGATCGCGGGCTATACTCGTGACCCGTTTCGAGCACGGAGGGGACAGGTGGCGCGCAACGTGGCAATCCAGGACGATTTCCAGGAGACGGAAGCCGCCGTCGAGCACCTCCTCGTCATCAGCGGCCTCTCCGGTGCGGGGAAGAGCCAGGCCAGCAAGCTATTCGAGGACCTTGGCTACTCGTGCGTCGATAATCTGCCGCCTGCTCTCCTCGAAGACTTTCTCGCGCTCCGCCGCGCCGAGCCGGACCGCTACCTTCGCTCCGCCCTCGTCCTCGACATTCGGGCAGGTGATCCGGCGCCCGCGATCGAGGGCGCGGCCGCTGCGCTGGCGTCCGAGGGATCGGCGCTGGAGCTCATCTACCTCGAGGCGAGCGACGCCAGCCTCGTAAGCCGCTTCAGCGAGACGCGTCATCGTCACCCGCTTCAGGCGACACGCAGCGGGGTGCAGGCCAGCATCGCGGAGGAGCGACGGCGCCTTGCGCGGACGCGTGAGCTGGCGAACCATGTCATTGACACTAGCGGGCTCTCAATCGGCCAGCTCAAGGACCGGCTCTTCGCCGTGATTCCGCGGTCCTCGGCGTCTGACGAGCTGCGGATCGACATCGTGACGTTCGGCTTCAAGTATGGGATCCCGCTCGAGGCAGATCTCGTCTTCGACGTTCGCTTTCTGACGAACCCATATTGGGATCCGCAGCTCAAGCCGCTCTCGGGCCTCGAGGAGCCGGTACGCGACTTCGTGCTAGCGCAGCCGACCGCACGTCGCTTCCTTGACCTGGTGACCGAGCTGTTAGAGCTGACGGTGCCGGCATACCGCGCCGAGGGTAAGGAGCACCTGCGCCTGGCACTGGGGTGCACGGGCGGCTACCACCGCTCGATCGCCCTGGCCGAGGAGCTGGCCGCCCGCCTGGCAAAGCTTTCGGACGCATCGGTCGCCATCTTCCATCGTGAGCTGGAGCGATGAAGGGGCCCCGCCTGCCGCGCTGGCTCTATCCCGGCATGCATCTCAAGCGCTGGCTCGTGCTGCTGCTCAGCGGCATCGCCATCCTTGGCCTTGGTGCCGCCATCTTCATCCGCGACCTGTACCGAACGAGTGCGGCCGATCAGATTCAGATCGTCTACTGGGTCACCGGTGCCTGGCTCGAGCCCGAGATCCGAGCGGCCATCGTTGTTCTGCTCGGCATCGGGCTGACCGGCATCGGATTCTGGGGTCTCATGCGCTCAGTCGTTTCGCCGTTCGTGGCGCGCGGCGACAGCGTGATGGAGGTGCTCTACACGAAGCGCTACCTGGCACGCGGGCCGCGCATCGTGGCGCTCGGCGGGGGCACCGGGCTCTCGACGCTTCTCCGCGGGCTCAAGGGCTACAGCGCCAACATCACGGCCGTGGTCGCGGTGGCGGATGACGGTGGCAGCTCCGGGCGCCTGCGCCAGCAGCTGGGCATGGTGCCCCCCGGCGACATTCGCAACTGCATCGCTGCGCTGGCGGATGCCGAGCCGCTCATGACCCAGCTCATGCAGTACCGCTTCCCGGAGGGGTCGGGCCTCGACGACCACGCGTTCGGTAACCTCTTCATCGCGGCGATGACCGCCATCACCGGTGATTTCGAGGAGGCGGTGCGGCAATCCAACCGCGTCCTGGCCGTCCGCGGCCAGGTGCTGCCGGCGACGAGCGTGCCGCTCAATCTCTCGGCCCAGCTCCAATCCGGTCGCCATCTCTATGGCCAGGTCGGCATCGCCCGTGCCGAGGAGCCCATTGAGCGGGTGTTCATCGAGCCCGATGACGTACGCGCCACGCCGGAGGCCCTCGAGCGCATCCTCGAGGCGGACATCATCGTCATCGGTCCTGGCAGCCTGTTCAGCAGCGTCCTGCCGAACCTGCTGATCAGCGACGTTCGCGATGCGCTCGCGGCGGCCCAGGGGCTCAAGATCTACGTCTGCAATGTAGCGACGCAGCCAGGCGAGACGGAGAACCTCACGGCCAGCCAGCACCTCCAGGCCCTCTTCGCGCACGTCGGCGATGATCTCGTCGATTACGTCATCCTGAACCGGAACGCCAACGCACGCCATCCCGCCGGATGGCGTGCGCAACCGGTCGAAGTCGATGTTCGCCGTCTCGAGGAGCTGCCCGTTGTGATCGTCGAGGAGGACGTCATCGACTCCCACAACGCGCATCGCCACGATCCCGCCAAGCTGGCGACGGCCATCATGCGGCTCCAGCAGGACGATCGGGCGGAGCGACCGCGTCAGCGTCGGATTCGGCGGCCGGCGGCCAATGCGTCCTGAGCGCGTTCGTGCTGCTCGCCGGTGAGGTGAGGGGAGAGCTCGCCCGCATCCAACCTGCACGGGTCTGCTGCCGTCGAGCCGAGCTTCTGGGCCTTCTCCACGGAAGCGGCGATCGTCTGACGACGCTCGACCACGCCACGGCGCGGACTGCCGTGACGCTCGCCGGCTCGCTCGGCATCGGTGTTGATGCGCCGCGCGCCCTGGTCGGCGGCCCCCGGGGCCGGCAGCGGGGCTCTCGCCATCACCTCGTCGTCCAGGTCTCCCGAGCGCAGCTCGGCCAGTGGCGTCCCGACGGAGTGCCGGCCTGCGATCGCCGATCGTTCCTGCGTGGGGTCCTCCTGGGCTCCGGATCGATCTCGCTCGGTCTACCCGGTTCGCACGTCGAATTCGTGCTGCGCAGCGCCGATGCGGCCGAAGATCTCCAGGCCCTGCTCGCCGTAATGGGAGTTCGGTGTTTCCGCGCGGCGCGGCGCGGCGCTCATGTCGTCTACCTCAAGGGACTGGACGAGATCGTCTCCCTGCTCGGGCTCGTCGGCGCCAATCGGGGCGTGCTCGAGCTCGAGACGCAGCGCGTCGGTCGGGACGTACGGGCGCGCGTCAATCGCCTGATCAATGCCGAGGAGGCGAACCTGGGGCGGACGGTGCGGGCCGCCGGTCGCCAGCTCCTTGCGATCGGTCAGCTCGAGAGCGACGGCACGCTCCCGCGCCTGGCAGCTTCGCTGCGTGAGACAGCAGTGGAGCGACGACGCATGCCGGACGCCGATCTCGATACCCTTGCAACGGCTCTCGGCGTCAGCCGGTCGGCCGTCAACCATCGTCTGCGCCGGCTCGTCGAGCTGGCGGGCGAACGGGAGGACTGATGCGCGTACCGATCATCGCCGGAAACTGGAAAATGAACCCGGGCACCGTCGACGAGGCCATCGCGCTCGCCGACGCCGTGGCGGCCGTCGCCCGGCCGATCGCCCCGATGGCGACCATCATCTGCCCGCCCACGATCTGGCTGGCCGACGTGGCTCGCGCGGTGGGCGAATCGGTCGCGATCGGCGCACAGACCATGCACGCCGAGGAACGAGGGGCATTCACCGGCGAGACGAGCCCGCTCATGCTTGCGGGGCTGGCGACCTTCGTCATCCTCGGCCATTCCGAGCGTCGCCAGTACGACGCCGAGACCGACGAGCGCGTCGGACGCAAGGTCGTCAGCGCCGTTGCGCACGGTCTGCGGCCGATTGTGGCGGTGGGGGAGCGTTCGGAGGAACGTACGTCAGGCGCCACGGCGTCGGTGATCGACCGCCAGGTGCGGGCCGCCGTTGGCGGGCTCGCCCGACTGGCTGGTACCGGCCTGGTGATCGCGTACGAGCCGGTGTGGGCCATCGGGACCGGGGACGCCGCCACCGCCGAGGATGCCCAGGCAGTCTGTGCGCAGATTCGGACAATCTTGCGTGAGATCGGTCCGGATGCTGCTGATGAGATCCCGATCCAGTATGGCGGCAGCGTCACCGCCGAGAACGCCGCCGATCTCTTCGCGCAACCCGACATCGACGGCGCGCTGGTAGGCGGTGCCTCGCTCAAGGCCGATCAGTTCGCGGCCATCCTCCGGGCGGCAGCAGAAGCGTGACCGTTCTGCTCGTCGTCCTGGACGGCTTCGGTCTGAACGACGATCGGTCGCGCAACGCACTCCTCTCGGCGTCGATGTGGAACTGGAACCGGATCTTGGGCGAATGGCCACATTGCCGGCTCGAGGCCTCCGGCGCATCCGTCGGGCTGCCGGCCGGCCAGATGGGCAACAGCGAGGTCGGTCACCTGAACCTGGGGGCTGGATTCCGAGTGCTCCAGGATCTCCCGCGCATCAGCGCCGCCATCGGTGACGGCAGCTTCTTCACCAACGAGGAGCTCGTGGCTGTCTGCCGAGTGGTGGCGGCACGTGGTAGCCGGCTGCATCTCATGGGACTCGTGGGTCCAGGCGGAATCCACGCGGTGGACGAGCACATCGTCGCGATGGTCGAGCTGGCGCATCGGTCGGGTATCCCGCCGGATCGCGTGCTCCTCCACGCCTTCACCGATGGCCGTGACACGCCGCCGCGCTCCGCCGACCAGTTTCTGCCTCAGCTCGAGGCGCGATTCGACGGCCACGCCCGGGTGGCAACCGTGAGCGGGCGCTACTACGCCATGGACCGCGATCATCGATGGGGGCGCACGAAGCAGGCCTATGACGCTATCGCGCAGGGTCTCGGCCGTCAGGCCGCATCGGCGACTGAGGCCGTGGCTGACGCCTACGCGCGTGGGGAGGATGACGAATTCATCCTGCCGACCGTGCTCGGTGGCATGCGTCCGATGGCGCCGGGCGATATCGTCGTCCATCTCAACTTCCGCGCCGATCGCGCCCGCCAGCTCTCCCGGGCCTTCGCCGTGGAGGACTTCGACGACTTCGATCGCGGGTCCGCTTGGCCGGTGCAGCTCACGACGCTGACGGAGTATGCGGCCGCTGACGAGCTGCCCGCCCGCGTGGCATTTCCCCAGGCCGCTGTCGATTCGCTCGCCGCCCTCCTCTCTCGGCTCGGCATGCGCCAGCTGCACGTGGGCGAGACGGAGAAGTACGCCCACGTGACCTACTTCTTCAGCGGCGGCGTGGAGGAGCCATTCCCCGGCGAGGAGCGCATCCTGGTGCCCTCCAATCGAGAGGTCGCCACCTACGATCAGGCGCCGGAGATGAGCGCCCGACCGATCACGGACCATCTCGTCGAGGCGCTCGACCGCCGGCAGCACGACTTCATCGTCGCCAATTATGCAAACCCCGACATGGTTGGTCATACGGGCGTCTGGTCAGCGGCGGTGGAGACGGCGGAGTTCGTCGACGGCTGCCTGGGGCGTCTGGCCCGCGCGGCACTCGGCGTCGGCGCCAGCCTCGTCATCACGGCCGATCACGGCAATATCGAGGAGATGCGTGATGCGGACGGGAATCCGCAGACGAAGCACACGACCTCGCCGGTCCCGTTCGTGCTGATCGATGAGCCTCGGTCGGGTGTCAGTCTGCGCGATGGCTCGCTCGCCGATGTCGCGCCCACGCTGTGCGAGCTGCTCGGGATTCCGCCGGGTCCGCAGATGACCGGCCGCTCCCTGCTCGAGGGCTGAGCCGCCCTCTGCTAAACTGCGCGCAATGGAGACCCCTCTTCTTCTCGCCCAGGTGATCCTGGCCATTGCGCTCATGGCGTCGATCCTGCTCCAGCAGCGCGGGACCGGCCTCGGTGGTGCGTTCGGTGGCGAAGTGACCGCCTACCGCAGCCGTCGCGGCATCGAGAGGACGCTATTTCGCATGACCGTGGTGCTCGCCGTCCTGTTCGTGGCCTTCAGCCTCCTCAATCTGCTGCCGCAGGCCTGATCGGATGGCCGTGCTATCATCGGCCCTCGCAATTGGAATTGCTCCGAATGCGGCCGTGCCGAGGTGGCGGAATAGGCAGACGCGCTAGGTTCAGGACCTAGTGGCCGCAAGGTCGTGTGGGTTCAAGTCCCTCCCTCGGTACCACCTCTCTCTGGGCCCAGGTGGCGGAATTGGTATACGCGTACGTTTGAGGGGCGTATGAGGCAACTCATCCAGGTTCAAGTCCCGGCCTGGGCACCAATTCCTTCTTGCTCGACCGATGCGCCGCTCCGCGATCTGCCGCGAGCGGCGTTCTCGTTTTCGCTGCCGCTTGATCCTCGCCCCACGGGTATAACGGAGACTCACTTGCCGTTCTGGCGCCCCACGGTTACGAGGGCCACGCAGGAAGGCAGCAGCTTCGCCAGGGCTCTCATCTCACGCAAGATCCGGCCACTCACTCGCCGATACGCCCGCCCCACGCAAATCGTCGCGCCGGCGGCCGTCGAACTCGATACATCGAACGAAGATCACCCGAAGCCGACGCGGCGTGCGATTCTCACGATCTATCGAGCACTGCGCAGCGTGAGGTCCGCCCCGGCGCAAGCCTAATGTGCCCACGCTCGATAGATTGTGAGAACCTAGCGCAAGCCGACTTTCCGGTGAATTGGTGCTCGATGTATCGCGTCCCACGCGCCGGCCGGGAGCTTGGCGCGCGTGCCACCCGCCATGCGATGCCATGAACCAACGAAACGGGCAAACGTCGAGCACGATGGCGATCCATCCCATGTCACGAGCGGATGGCCAGGGAGCCGGACCTGATTGGCGCTAGGCCGATGGCGCGGGTCGCGGGTGCCGTCGGCTACGATGTGCCGGATCGGGCGGTTAGCTCAGCTGGTCAGAGCACCTCGTTTACACCGAGGGGGTCGGGGGTTCGAGTCCCTCACCGCCCACCAGTACCGCCACGCCCAGGGTGACATGATGGTCGCGGCCATTGCGGCGGTCGTGCCGCCCGACATGACGGAGACGTACCTCCTCCTGGTTGGCGTGCTCGTGGTTGTGGTCGTTGTCGTGGTGGTGACGGTACGCGTGACGCGCTGGTTCCGATGATCCGCAGCGCATCCATGCGATGTCGGGGATACCGGCTGGTACGATGCCGCCGTCAACGCCCCGAGCGCCAGGAGCAACTCCAATGCCACTATGGGTCATCATTCTGCTGATCGCGATCGCGGTCATCGTCCTCTTCTTGATCTTTACCTACAACGGCCTGGTCCGGCTGCGGAACATGGTCGACGAGGCCTGGAACCAGATCAGCGTTCAGCTCAAGCGACGCCATGACCTGATCCCGAACCTCGTCAACGCGGTGAAGGGCTACATGGACTTCGAGCAGGAAACGCTCACGAAGGTCATCGAGGCCCGATCCGCCGCGGTGAGCGCACAGGCCGGCGGCCCGGCCAACGCGGGCCAGGCAGCGCAGGCCGAGAACTTCCTGAGCGGAGCACTGCGCCAGCTCTTCGCGCTGGTCGAGAACTATCCTGATCTGAAGGCGAACGAGAACGTCATGCAGCTCCAGGAGGAGCTGACGACGACCGAGAACCAGATTGGGTTCAGCCGCCAGCACTACAACAGCACCGTTCGGGAGTTCAACACCGCCGTCCAGACCTTCCCGACCGTTGTCATCGCCGGGATGTTCGGCTTCCGCGAGCGCGATTACTTCCAGATCGCCGAGTCGGACGCCGCGGTTCCGGAGGTCAACCTGCGTTCGGCATAGGCCGATGACGGCCGAGGGGCGCCTGACGCCGACCACCTTTTACCGCGAGATCGATCGCAACCGACGCCGCAGCTGGTTCCTGGTCGCCATCGTGGTCGTGGTGCTCGGATTGCTCGGCGGCGCGATCGGCTACGCCAGCGGATTCGGATGGGGCGGCGTCATCCTTGCCCTCATCGTGGCGACGGTGATGAGCGTCGGAACGTTCTTCGCGGGCGACGCGCTGGTGATGGCGACGAGCGGCGCGCGCGAGGTCGATCGGGCAAAGCCGGCGGAGAAGTATCAGCAGTTCGTGAACGTGGCGGAAGAGATGCGGCTGGCGGGTGGGTTGCCTCCGCCGCGCCTGTGGGTGATCGAGGATTCGGCGCCGAACGCGTTCGCCACCGGCCGTGATCCCGAGCACGCGTCGGTGGCAGTGACGACCGGTCTCCTCGACAAGCTCGATCGCGAGCAGCTCCAGGGCGTCATCGGTCACGAGATGAGCCATATCGGCAACCTCGACATCCGCTTCACGCTGCTCGTCGGGGTTCTGGTCGGGAGCATCGCGCTGTTGGCCGATTGGTTCCTGCGCTTCACGTTCTGGGGCGGCGGCCGGCGCAGCAATGACTCCGATCGTGGCGGCGGAGGCGGGGGAGCGATGGCGCTTCTCTTTGTTCTCGCCATGGTCCTTGCTGTCGTGGCGCCGCTCATCGGTCGCCTCGTCCAGGCGTCGGTCAGCCGCACCCGAGAATCATTGGCCGATGCGACGGCCGTCGAGCTCACCCGCAACCCGGTCGGCCTGGCACGGGCGCTGCGCACGATCAGCGACGACGCTGAGGTGCTCGAGGTCGCCAATCGAGCCACGCAGCACCTCTACATCGTGAACCCGATCAAGTCCTTTGAGGAGCGCTCGAAGTCGCTGTTCGACACACACCCGCCCATAGGCGAGCGCATCCGCGCCCTTGAGGGTATCGCCGGGCGCATGGGCGTGCTGGAGACGCCGCAGGGCTAGGTCATGAGCCGCCGAAGTTGCCATCCGCCGATGGTGTCGATGTTGGTGAGCGGACAGGTCCGTCGAATGCGTCACAGCGGTCAACATCACGCTCAGCAAGCGTGAACGGACGCCCTCGTTGTCGGGCTCGGTCCGCCTAACGTCGATGTGATCGGTGGATGGCAAGTTGTGCGAGCTCGCCGGATGTGGCGAGGTTGCGGGCAGCGATCCGCATCGGTATTCTTGCGACCGCCTGATGCGGTGGCACCGATCGGCGCCGAGGTAGCTCAGTCGGTAGAGCACCGCCCTGAAGAGGCGGGTGTCGTCAGTTCGATTCTGACCCTCGGCACCAACAACCGGTATCATCGGGGACAAGCGGGCGGAAGTGGCTCAGTTGGTAGAGCATCACCTTGCCAAGGTGAGGGTCGCGGGTTCGAGTCCCGTCTTCCGCTCCATTTTTATGTCTGGCTGGATATGGTCGCGGCTGACCTGCTAGCGTGAGACGGGCGTTGCCCCGTCGTCTAGCGGTAGGACAGCGGACTTTGGATCCGTGAACCGAGGTTCGAATCCTCGCGGGGCAGCCAGCCGATCAGTGCGTGGCGACGTGCCCGAGTGGTTTAGGGAGCGGTCTGCAAAACCGCGTACACGGGTTCGATTCCCGTCGTCGCCTCCATCATCCTGAGCACGAAATGGCCCGATCTGGCGCTCAGCCGGACCGGGCCATCTGTTCGAATGGTGCCTAATCGGTGCCTAAACAGTCGGGAGAATTGTCGAGGTGGATGGCGGTTGGATCCTAGCGTTGGTGGCCAGCCTTGTGGCTGTATGGGTCCTGTTCATCGTCGTCCTATGGATCTTCCGGCCTCGAAACGCGCGCCTAAGTGACGCGATCCGCTTGGTGCCCGACCTCCTGCGCATGATCCGCGGACTCATCGCCGATGGCGGGGTGCCGCTCGGGGTGCGCGCCTCGCTGGTGGCCTTGTTGGCGTGGCTGCTGAATCCAATCGACCTGGTTCCCGAGTTCATCCCAGTCCTTGGACCGCTAGACGATGTGGTTGTGGCGGTGCTGGTGCTCCGTTACGTCCGGCGCAGGCTCGGTGATGACGAGCTCCGCCGGAGGTGGCCTGGGAGCCCTGAGGGGTTCGAGCTGCTGAGTGGGATCATCGGTTCGCGGTAGACGTCAGCCGGTGAGAATCGCGTTCATAGTGTCTGCCGCCCCGCGCTCCAGGGCCGGGATGACGTGCGAGTAGGTGTTCATCGTCAGCGCGATGGTCGAGTGCCCGAGCATCTCCATGACGACGCGCGGGTGCGTGCCTGAGCGAGCAGCAGGCTAGCGGCGGTGTGCCTCAGACATTGGAAGCGGATGCGGGGCAGGCCGGCGGCATCGGTCGAATCGAGGAAGTCACGATATACGGCGGTCCCATATAGCGGTCCGTCGCTCGGCGTGGTGAACAGGTGCGTACCGACTATCGGGCCGTCTTGGCCGTCCTGGGCGCCCGCAGGGTGAGCTCGGGGAGCGGGATGGTGCGCCGGCTGCGGGTTGTCTTTGTTTCGACCAGTTCCAGCCGTCGGTTGACGCGCTGCAACGCGTGCCAGACGGTCAG
>JBPCKH010000037.1:0-3391 GCA_051004475.1 Candidatus Limnocylindria bacterium
ACTCCGGACCTTCTCCGGATTCGAGGCGAGCCCGCGCTCGGTCGCCGCAGCAAGCAGCGCCTGGCGCGCTCGCGCTGGGGAGTCTCCTCGGAAGGCACGGCCCGATGGTACGACGCCGCACGGACGCGCATCATGGATGGACGATGCCCACGATCCTGCACGCCGACCTCGACGCCTTCTACGCCAGTGTCGAGGTGCTGGACAACCCGTCGCTGCGCGGGAAGCCGGTGATCGTCGGAGGTCGAGCCGACGAACGCGGCGTGGTGAGCGCAGCATCGTACGAGGCGCGCGAATACGGTGTTCATTCGGCGATGCCGCTGCGGACCGCCGGTCGCCGCTGCCCGAACGGCGTCTTCCTGCCCGGCCGGCCAGAGCGCTACCGGGAGCTGTCGCAGCAGGTGATGGCAATCTTCGCCTCCTACACCCCGCTGGTTGAGCCGATCAGCCTGGACGAGGCATTCCTGGACGTGACGGCCAGCGATGCAGCGTTCGGCGACGGACCGACCATCGCGCGCCGGATCAAGGAGCGCGTGCGCGACGAGGTCGGCCTGGTGGTGTCGGTCGGCGTTGCAACCAACAAGCTGTGCGCCAAGGTCGCGTCGGACCCGCGCAAGCCCGACGCGCTGGTGATCGTCGCGGCCGGTGAAGAGGCAGCCTTCACGGCGCCGCTTCCCATTCGACGGCTGTGGGGAGTCGAACCGCAGGCTCAACAAGCCCTCGCCGAGTACGGCGTCGCGACGATCGGCCAGTTGGCGGCCCTCGATCCGGGCACCCTCCAGCGACGATTCGGGCGGCACGGACTCGACCTCGCAGCCCGCGCCCGTGGCGTCGACAGCGCGTCCGTTCAGTCGATCCAGGCGCCGAAGAGCGTGGGCCACGAGCACACCTTCGATGTCGACAGCGCAGACGTTGCTCGCCTCGAGGCGACGCT
The DNA here is from genome assembly GCA_051004475.1 of Candidatus Limnocylindria bacterium. GTDB lineage: Bacteria > Chloroflexota > Limnocylindria > QHBO01 > QHBO01 > JACDBZ01. Next base: position 932 of record JBPCKH010000037.1, read on the forward strand.
GCTCGACCTTGCCGAATCGGTCGCCAGTCGTCTGCGACGCCATGACCTGGCAGCCGGAGCAGTGCAGCTGAAGCTGCGCTACGAGGGCTTCGAGACGCTCACTCGGCAGAGGACGCTACCCTACCCGACTCGCGACACCGGACCGCTCTTCGACACCGGCCTCGCCCTGCTGCGTCGCACGCTGGTGAGCGGGCGTGGTGTGCGACTGATCGGCCTGACCGCGATCTCGCTGAGCAACGCCCAGCAGCTCACCCTGTTCGGGTCTCCTGAGCGAGGAGATCGGCTGGCCCGCTCGATTGATGCCGTTCGCCAGAGGTTCGGCGAAGGAGCCATCACGCGCGCCCGGCTACTGTCCGAACGACCGCATCGTCGATTCGACTTCGGGGAGCGGCCGCAGGTCGCCGGTGACGATTCTGACCCGAGACCTTGACAAACCGAACGTCTGTTCGGTATAGTCCCCTTCTCAACCGAACGCCTGTTCGGGTGCGCGAGCAGGCTCACACCATCAGGAGCGAAACGCATGGCACTTATCAGGATGTCACCCATCGAAGCGCACGTGCGCTGGGACCGGCGGGCCGATCGACCATCCGAGGTGCGCTGGAACGGTCACCTTCTTCGCGTCACCGACCTCGATGCTGTCCGCGACGAGCGGTCCGCCTATCCGGCCGAGCGAGGGCCGCGCGTGACATTCGTCCTTCGCACCGAAGAGGGCGGTCGCGCGTCGATCGTCTTCGACGGGCGACGCAGGAGGTGGTTCGTGGAGGCCATCGAGTACGCCGCCTGATCCGATCTGTCGAGTCGCCTACAATCGGCCCGGCGTCGTCCGAGCCGATTGACGTGTCCGGAGACGACCGCACCCGAGGGTATGGCGACCGATGGAGACGCGCCTGAGCGAGATGACCGTGCGGACGCTGGTCGAGCGCATGGCCACGAGCGACCCGGTGCCGGGCGGCGGTAGCGCGGCCGCCCTGGCCGGAGCTATGGGCGCGGCACTGGTCCAGATGGTGGTTGCGCTCACGGTCGCGCGGCCTTCTGAAGAAGGCAATGAGACCACGCTGACGGACCTTCGGACCGCTGCCGCGGCCTGGCAGTCCGAGCTGATCAATCTGTCCGAGCTCGACGCCAATGCCTACGAGGCGGTGGTTCGCGCCCGGAAGCTGCCCCGCGAGTCACAGCGCGAACGTGACGCGCGGTCCGTGCACATCAGCGCCGCCATGCGGGAGGCCACACGAATTCCGCTGGCCACGGCACGAGCGGCGTCGGCTGTTCTGGACCTCGCCGGGCAGGTTGCGCCGATCGGGAACCGCAACGCCATCAGCGATGTCGGCGTGGCCGGGATCCTGGCGACGACGTCGCTTCGCGGCGCGGCACTGAACGTCGAGATCAATCTCCCCCACCTCACATCGGACGAGGAGCTGCGCAACAAGGCGGCCGCCGAAATCGCAAGCCTGCTCGCAACAGTGGACGAGCGGGATCTCGCAGTGCGGACCGCGGTCGCAGAGCGCCTTCGGTGACGGCGCGCCTGCTGAACGGGCGAGATCTCGCCTCCCATCTGCGGCGTGAGCTACGGCATCGCGTCGAGACGCTCATCGGGGACGACCCCGCCGCCGCTCCGCGCCTCGCGATCCTTCGATCGCGATCGGGATCAAGTGGGTCGGCGGCCCTCTACGCCGCCAGTCTCGAACGAGCCGCACGCAGCGTCGGCGTCGAACCGGTGCTGCTGGTCGAGGATACCGACGCGATGGTGCGCATGATCGATGAGCTCAATCATGACCCGACGGTCGCCGGCATCGTCGTCGCACAGCCGCTGGCGGACCCGCAGCACGCACGCAGGGTGGTCGAGCGCATCGACCCTTCGAAGGACGTCGACGGTGCCACCCCGACCCATGCGGGTTGGCTCGCTCGCGGCGAGCCCGCCTTCGTGCCCGCCACGGCCCTGGCGGTGATCGCCATTCTCGAAGCGTGCGACATCCCGGTGGCCGGACAGCGAGCCGTGATCATCGGGCGCTCCGCGGTGGTCGGACGGCCGGTCGCATCCCTGCTCCTGGCGCGCGATGCGACCGTGGTGATCTGCCACCGCTCGACTCGGAATCTCGCCCGTGAGACGCGACGCGCCGAGATTCTCATCGCCGCTGCCGGCGTTCCCGGGCTTGTGCGGCCCGAGATGGTAAATCGCTCGTCAGTGATCATCGACTGCGGCATCAACGCGGTCGACGGCGGGGTCGTGGGTGATGTCGAGTTCGCCACCGTCGCGCCGGTGGTTCGTGCCATCAGTCCCGTCCCTGGCGGCGTGGGACCGGTGACACCGATGATGGTTCTGCGTCAGACGGTGGAGTCGGCCGAGCGCGCGGCTCAGCATCACAACGAAACCTGACGGTAGATCTGTCGGGAGCCAGACTGCGGACTAGTCACCTAGTGGATCGCATTGAGTTGCACCGGAGGTGGACGATGCACGTAGTT
>JBPCKH010000038.1:0-13889 GCA_051004475.1 Candidatus Limnocylindria bacterium
CGTTAGATCCCATAGGCTGTTGTCAAGACTGTCGGCCCCCGCTGGGATCGAAGTCGCCTCCCGAACGCCAGACGCCCCACACGATAGCGAGCGCCTTGCGCATGCAGTGACCCAACGCGTTCATCGGACTCTTGCCGGCCTCCCGCTTGCGCAGGTAGTGGGCCCGGATGAGCGGGTTGTGGACCATGCCGGCCAGCGCCACGTGATAGGCCGCCGCGCGCAGGTGCGGGTTGCCGGTCTTGGCCATCTGCCAGCTCGTCTCGGGGCTGGCACCCTTGCGCCCCGAGCTGGCCTCGCGCGGATGCATGCCGGCGAACGCCAGCAGCTGGTCGAAGTCGGTGAAACGGCCGATGTCGCCGATCTCCGCGATGAACGTCGCCGCGCTGGCAGGACCGACGCCGGGAATGGTCTGCAGCCGACGGGCGAGCTCGCCGTCGAGCAGCCCGGCCAAGTGCGCTTCGGCGGTCGCCACCTGGCGATCGAGCAGCTCGAGCTGGTCGAGCAGGACCGGCACCTCGAAGGCAACCTCGGCCTCGAGCTCGGGCACCGCCACCGTCTCGCGCGCCGCGACCTGCAGCCTCGCCGCGCGGGTCGGTCCCAGCGCGCGTCGGCGCGGACCGCGGTTGGCCGCCGCCAAGGTCGAGGTCCGGCGTCGGGTGGCGGTCGTCGCGGTCGGCGCCAGGCGCAGCACCTCGCGCGCGGTCCGGCAGCTCGGATCGTCGAAGACCTCACGCAGCTCCGGGAAGCCGAGCTCGACGAGGCGCTGCAGACGCTGGCAGATCGAGGCCCGCTGGCGGACCAGGGTCATCGCGAAGCGGGCGGCCCCGCGCAGCTCCGCGCCGGCCAGCGGATCGCCGGGCACCGGAGTGTCTCGCATGGCCAGCTCCGCAAGGACACGGGCGTCGGCCGGGTCGCTCTTCGTCCGGCGCAGGTGTCGCTTGGCAAAATACTTGGCGCTCAACGGGTTGACCACCGCCACCGCCCGTCCCTGCCGCCGCAGGTGGCTGGCCAAGGGCATCCAGTAATGGCCGGAGGACTCCATGGCCACCAGGCCCACCGCCTCGGACTGCGCCGCCAGCCACACGTCGAGCTGCGCGAACCCGGCGCGGTCGGCGCTGAAGCGCAGCACCGCGTGGTCGGCGCGCGGCTGGCCCTCGCGGCAGCGCGCGGCGACGTGCTGCCGGCCCCCGATGTCGATTCCGATCGTCAGCATCTGCTGCGACCTCCCTGCTGCGGACCCGGCGGGAGCCGCTGTGCCCGGTCGACGTGGCCTGATCGGTCCATCAGCGGTCGCTGCCGCAGGATCCCAATCACCGTTCACGACCGGGGACGGGGGCCGGAGACTAACGCCAACGGTCGAGCCGGAAGGCGGCACACCAGTCTCCCCGCGAGGGTCGCGACCATCATCGGCTGCCGCGAACCTAGAAGGAGCTATATCAGGCTGTGGCTGCGACGGCGTTCCTGCCATTCGTGACTCCGGCATTACATTAGGGCACCAGGGATGCCGTCCGTTCCCGCGCGCGCTGAGCCATTCACGCTCGAGCGGGGCCGCGCGTGAGGTGGGGGTTGATGCCGGGCTCGCCTACCGTGCGTCCCACGCACGTCTGACAATAAGAGGGAAGAGGAGAGCGCCTCAGGTGGAGGCGCGGGTCGCGGGGTCAGAAGCGCGTCTGGGCATCGGTGTCTCGGCGGCATCCAGCACCGCGGCAAGGAAGGTTGCGCCGACTGCCGGATCGAGACGCCGGGTGCGCCCGATCGCGTTGGCCCACCACGGGCCGTTCTCCGACGTCACGATCTCGTCGTCCGGTTCCTCGAGCACGATCCGCGACGCGCGGAGCGGAAATGCCACCGCGCCGCGCACCGGCACGTTCGGCATGCCAGCCTGGGTTGCCCATCGGGTCACTCCCTCACCGAGCTTGACCGCCTCGAAGCTCGGGTTCGTTCGGCAGTGGATCCATCCACGCCGGCGTCCACCGTGAAACTCCCAGGCTCGGCCACGGACGCGGTAGCGCCCCTCCCAGTCACGGACGGTCAATGCGCGGATGCCGCCCGGCCCGATGAGCAGCCCGTCGAGCCGTGCCGCATCCCGGATCAGCAGGCGCGGGCCAAGGACGAGCGTGTAGCTGTCGTCGAACACGGGCGTCAGAAGCTTCTCGAGTAGCTCGGCCGCCGATCGCATTCGGTTCGGCGCCACGACCCTGGCGAGCCAGGCCCCACCGATCCCGAGCCCAATCGCCGCGGTGATGGCCATCAAGCCGGTCGGGCCTACCATGGCGCCGCTCCCGATCACCACCAGCTCCGCCGCGAGGATGCCGGTGGCGAGCATGCTCGAGGCCAGCAGCAGCTGCCGTCGAAGTCGGTGAGGCGCAAGCGCGGCCGGTCGGATCACGCGCATCGGCCGCTCCACTGCTCCGCTAGGCTTCGTGGATGCCGATCACGATCATTGCCACCGTCGATCCCACACGCAGCCGTGTCGATGCCCGCACCGAGCATGCCCAGCTCATCAGCATGGACGCGGATCCGCCCGAAGGAACTGACTCGGCCGCCGGTCCGAAGGAGGCGCTGCTGGCTGCGCTCGCCGGGTGCACCTCGATGGATGTTGCCAGCGTCCTGCGCAAGAAGCGGCAGGTCGCGGACAGATACGAGGTCGAGGTGAGCGGAGAGACGGCCGATACGCACCCGAAGGTCTTCGCGACCATCTTCGTCGAGCACCGGGTGCATGGTGCGGTGGAGGCGGAGGCGCTGCGCCGAGCGATCGAGCTGTCGGCGACCCGTTACTGCCCGGTGAACGCGATGCTCTCCGCCATCGCGACCATCGAGCATCGGTATCGAATCACGGCCGTCGATGGAACCAGCCAGTCGGACCTCGTTGCGGTCACCGGGCCAGCCGGCGCGCGCGTCATGAAGGATCGGCCGGCGCCGGGTCACGACGCGGTGCGAAGTTCCTGACCGCGCTCGAGCGCCTGATCGACCGCGACGCGGAACGCATCGAGGTCGAACGGCTTCGCGACAACCGGACCGATCGATTCCAGCTCGGCAAGGCGCTCGCGGCTGGCGGCCGAGACGATGATCGCAGGGATTCCCGGCCATGCGCTGCGCAGGAGCTCGGTGATGTCGCCGCCATCACCGTCGGGCAGCATCACATCGACAACCATGAGGTGCGGGAGGGCCACGTCCATGAGATCGCCGAGCTCCACGATGCGGGTGCAGGTCACCACCACGAAGCCCATGTCGCGCAGGAGATCGGCCTCGAGCGCGGCAATATCGGGATCGTCCTCGAGGACATAGGCTCGCAGCATCGTGGTCGTCTCAGTCATCGGCCCCAGTTTGGCTACGCGTGCGGATGCGGTCTATGACCGATAGGGGTAGTACCTATGGGCTACTCGCTGGGTCGGCTTCTGGGCGGGCTTGCGGCACCGATGTACCATCACCGCCCGCGTTCGAGCACCGCAGGGCACGGCGGCGCTGAGAGCGCTTCAGCAGGAGCACGAGACGTCAAATGGCGCGATCGATGTGGCGGGGCGCGATCCAGTTCGGACTGGTGACCATCCCGGTCAAGCTCTACCTGGCGACCGAGCAGGGAAGCATCGGCTTCAACCTGCTGCACGCCAGTTGCCTGAACCGGATCCAGATGAAGGTGTATTGCCCGTATCACGATGAAGTCATCCCGCGCTCGGAGACGGTCCGCGGCTACGAATGGACAACGGGCAAGTACGTGGTCGTGACCGAGGAGGACGTCGACTCGGTGCCGTTGAAGACGATGCGCGCGATCGAGATCGAGATGTTCGTTAACGCGACGCGTGACAACCAGGGCACGCAGTTCGTGAAGGCGGCGTATTACCTCGAGCCGGAGCAGATCGGCGCCAAGGCGTTCTACCTGCTCAAGTCCGTGCTGGCCGAGCAGGGGAAGAGCGCGATCTGCAAGATCGTCCTGAAGGATCGGGAGCAGCTCGCCGCGTTGAACCCGTTCAGCAACAGCATGCTGCTGACGACTCTGCACTGGCCCGACGAGGTCCGCTCGATGGACGAGCTCAATCTCCCCGAGGACCAGATCGAATTCAAGGCCAGCGAGAAGAAGATGGCAGAGCAACTGGTGGCCAGCATGACCGGCGACTTTTCAGCCGATGAGTACCACGACGACTATCGCCAGGCGCTCATGGAGGTCATCGAGCGCAAGGTCGCCGGCGAGAAGCCTGAGCCGGCAGCTCGAACTGAGCCAACCAATATCACTGACCTGATGGCCGCCCTCGAGGCATCGGTCGCCGCCGCCCGGTCCGACCGCAAGTCGGCCAAGACCGGTCTCAAGGCCGGGCCAAAGACCGGACCGAAGGCCGGACCAAAGGCCGGTGCGAAGGCAGAGGCCGAGGCGCCCCGCCCGCGCCGGCGCAAGACGGCCTGACGCGGCGGGCGTGCCCGGAGACCAGCTCGACCTCTCCATTCGAACCGCCGATGGCGGCCGTCTCCCGGCGCGCGTGACGCCGATGCAGCCGGGCGAGGGGGTCGCCCCGTTCGACGACCCGGCGTACATGTTCGAGGCCTGGTGGCCCGGTATTCGGGCACAGGCATGGATCGAGGGCGGTGCCCTGATCCGGCTGCGCGCCGAAAGCCTGGCCGATGCGCTCACGACCTTCAGCGAGCTGGCCGAGGAGCTGCCGGAGCGGCTGCTGGAGGATGGCGTCGTCCTCGACGGCTGGCTGCTTGCGCTGGATGAGGGGGGATGGCTCGACACCGACCTCTTGCGGAAGCGACTGGCCGGCGATCGCCATGCGGGTCGCCCGGCGTTCGTCGCTTCGGATCTGCTGTGGAGCGGCGGCAGTGATTGGCAGCGCCGGCCCTTTGCGGCACGCCGGGAGCAGCTGCAGGCGATCTTGCTGGACGGGGACCGCTGCGTCGTGTCGCACGCGCTGCGCGGCGAAGGGACCCTGCTGGCGGAGGCACTGGCACGCTTCGGGCTGGATGCCATCTCCGCACGGCGGCTGGATGCGCGGTACCGTGCAGGAAGTGCCGGCGAGGCGTGGCTTCGTGTGCCGATCGCCCCCAAGCGCATCACGGAGCGACCGCGGCTATCGTTGATCCAGCGCCTCCCGCTCCCGGATGACGAGGTCTGAGATCAGTCCGCCACGACGCGCTGGAGCGTCCAGGGGAACCCTGGCCGCGTGCTGAGGCTCAGAGCCGAAGAAACGAATCCGTCACGGGGAAACGCACGGAAGCTCCCGATTTCGTAGATGACGCGTGGGCGTTCGCTCACCGCGCCACGATCCGGAAACGCTGCACCGCGTACCACCGCGGCGATTCTGACCGCTTGGTCGATCGGCAATCCCCACGCGTCGCGCAGGATGACGTTGATCTCGTGGGTCCGGACATCATCGGGATGCTGATCGATCGCGCGCGCCAGCCAAAGCTCCGCTTCCGTCCGCTCGCCGAGGGCCGCGTGGGCAAGCGCACGGGCTGCCGGATCGGCGTAGTTCCGGGGCCGGATCGGCTCCCCGCTGGCGTGACGGGCCAGCATCAGGTTGAGCTGCCAGGATGCATTGGCCACCTCGGGGATCGTGCCCTCGCCGATCACGATCTCGCGAGGCCAGTTGATGACGAACGACATGGCGGGATGCGTCAGCAGCGACAGCCGATACGCCGCGTCGGCGGCATCGGTCTCGCCGAGCCGGTCGAGCAGCACGGCGGCATTGAGCAGCTCCGGAGCCTGGTAGCGTGCGGTCGCGACAGCGCGGTCGACTGCCTCGACGGCACACGCCGGTTCGCCATTGGCAGCGCACAGGAGTGCCAGGTTCATCCAGGCGACCGCGTCACCCGGATTGAGCAGGGTCGCCTGCTCCGAAGCTGTACGCGCGAGGCCGAGCTGCCCGGCAGCCTCCGCCGCAACCGCCAGGGCACGCGGTCCGGCTGGATGCCATCGATCAATCTCCACGGCGCGCGCCAGCCATCTGCTCGACCCGGCCCAATCCGCGTGCTGGGCGCGATCCGTGCCGGACCGGTAGGCGATGGCGCCGGCATCGGCTATCACCATGGCACCGACCAGCACGGTCGCCGTGGCTCCGGTTCCCAGCAGCAGCCCCGCACGACGGAGACCGGCTGCGCGGCGGATCGGCGCCCAGGTCACCGCGCCGGCGTCAATCAGGGCGATCGCGATGAGCAGGATCCCAAGCAGATTGAAAGCGGGCAGGAAGGTGAGATCCTCGAACAGGCCGCCGATGCCGACCCCGACGAGCACGACCGCGGCCGTTCCGCCGTTTGGACTCCGGCTGCACCATGGACCGGCGACGAGCACGAGCGTTCCGACCAGGATCATCGCGGCGGCGAGGCCCACCAGCCCCGCGTCGCCCAGGACGCCGAGCGCGAGGTTGTGCGAATGTGGCTGGCTCACCGGAAACGTGAAGTCGACGGCGGCCGCCTGCCGGGCGTAGGGCATGAAGCCGGGACCGATGCCGAAGATAGGATCACTGCCCCATGCCGCCAGTGTGTCGCGCCAGAGCGCGCCCCGATAGAGAAGTGAGCTGACCGCCGTGAGCCGCGGCAGGAGGAGGAGCAGGCCGAGCACACCAATGCCGAGCGCGCCGACGCCGATCACCATCCCGCGAGCTGTCAAGCGTCGAGGGATCTGGAATCGGTTGCGCTGCCGCCACGCCCGGGGCACGACGCCAATCGCCAGGCCGGCAGCGATTGCCAGCCACGCCGATCGTGACCCTGACAGGATGACAAGTGGGATGCCGACTGCCACCAGGCCGGTGCGGACGATGCGCCGGAGCCAGGGAGGCTCGATGAGCCCTGCCAGGGCCCACGCTGGGATCAGCACGAACGGCGGGACCGCGACTGATCCGAACGGTGTGGTCTCGGCCGGCAGGCGCAGTGGCGGCAGACCGGGTGCACCAGCGAGCACCCAGTCGACGCGCCGCGCCACGAGGGAGAAGAGCGTCGGGATGGCAAGGAGCAGGATGGGCAGGCTGGTCACCAGGCCGACCCAGGCGGGCCGGTGGCGGACCGCCAGCAGCGCAACCGGCAGCATCATCGCGAACGCGACGATCGATGCCATGGCGCGGAGGCTCATGCCGATGTTGAGCGCGCTCACGGTGCCGAGCGAGAACGCAGCGATGAGCCCGAGCAGCGGGAGGTCGAGCGGGGTTCGTGGCACCTGGTCACCGCGAAGGGCAAGTATCCCGAGACCCAGGATCGCCGCGATACCGATGAGGTGAAGGACGAGCTGGAAGCGCGGATCCCACAGCGCTCCGTCCCAACCGAGGTAGCCGAAGACCGCGAGCGCAGCCGCCAGGACGAGCCATTCCAACGGGGAGCGGGCACGTGCCCACGTCACCGGACTGTGCCGCTCATCGGCGATCGGCGAGTCGTTCGAGGGCGTGCTCGAGCTTCGAGCGCGGCTCCGGGACGAGTCCATCGATCTGAGCGAGCTCCTCAGCCAGGTCACTGAGCTCGGACTCGGCGTCCGCGGATGATGCGTCGAGCTCAAGCTCCACCACGAACAGCTCACCCAGGTCGATTCCCTCGGCGAACATGCGGACTCGATCCAGCGTGAGCGTCCCGATCGATGTGCCGTCGGCCAGCGCGACGCGTCGCTCCGTCCGTGCCTGGTCGAGCCGCAGCCGTTCGAGCAGCGGGCCATCCGCGCGCAACGTGGCGAGGAGCTCCAGCGCCGGGCTCGCCGGCCAGGTGTCGGGTTCGACCGTCGCCGTTGCAGGTCCCTCGACCTCGGGGCGGCGGTGGTACCAGCCATCTGTGCCTTCACCGGGCGGCCCCTTCAGGGAGATCCTGGTGGTTCCCTCACGCGACCGGAGGCGACATGCCCAGCGGGCTTTCTCCAGCCGTCCGTCGGGCGTATCGAGATAGCGATCGGTCTCGTTCACGGTGCGAGCGACGCCCAGGTCTGCACGTCCGAGGCGCGGACGACCGGCGAGGGTCACGAGCGGCTCTGCGGTCTCGGCGCGGAACTTGGCCTCGATCTCAGTCGGCATAGCGCGCCGCCGCATCCCGCACCGACGCCGCGACCGTCTCGCGCAGCTCCTGCGGCTCGAGCACCTCCACGCCTTCACCCCATGAGAGGACCCATGGTCGAATCTCGACGGTTCCGGCCACTGCCACCGTCAGCTCGACGCCACCGTCATCCAGCTCGACGAGCTCCTGGGACCGATGCCAGACTGCCTCCCGGACCCGGTGCGCGACGGAGGCGTCGAACCTGAGCCGGACCCGCTCGGTCGGGTTCGAGTCGGACGACCAGATGCCCCACGAATTGGCAAGCCAGGCGTCGGGGTCGAACGTTTCGGGAATCTCGTATCGATCCGTCGTGAGCGTCGCGGAGCGGATCCGCTCGACCTTGTACGTGCGCATCCCGTCGGCCGGCTCATCGAAGCCGATGAGATAGACGCTGCGCAGAGCCGCATCGGGCTCCAGGAAGTAGGGATGGACGCGCGTGCGCTTCTCGGTTCCGCTGCCGGGGTCATACGTCAGCTCCACGACGCGGCCCTCGGCCCAGCCCCTGGCCACGGCTGCAAACGTGCGGGTGAACGGCTCGTTCGACGCATGCCCCCCGACCGCAAGCATCGTTGCCGTCACGTGTCGCGCGATCGGCTGGGGGAGTGCGTCGGCAAGCTTCGTGAATGAGCTGACCACAGCGGCGTCGTACTGGTCGCTCCAGCGGGCAATGAGCCGAGAGGCGAGGAAGAGGACGATCGCCTCGGGGACGGAGAGTCGAAGCGGCGGCAGGAAGAACTTCCGGTCGATGCCGTAGTGGCCGCGGCCGGCCTGGAAGACCGGTACGCCCAGCTCCTCGTCGAGGGCATTGATGTCGCGGTACACGGTTCGCGTCGTCATTCCGGTCAGCCGCGCGATCTCGCTGACGGCGACACCGGTCTCACCGCTGCCCTTCGAGTAGAGGATCGAGGCAACGCTGAGCAGGCGCGCAAGGCGGTCGCGCTTACGGCCGATGCGGTCGTCACCGCCCTCGCTGCTCCACCCGTCCCACTCGTCGCGCTCGGTCATGGCATCGGTCCGGTGACGGCCGGCCGCGACGGATCCGACGACCAGTCGCTCCATGAACCCTCGTACAGGCGAGCGCCCGTGATGCCGGCAAGCTCCAGCGCCAGGAGGTCGTGCGTCGCGCTCAGGCCGGAGCCGCAGTAGGCAACTGTCGGCCGATCGGCGGCCCCGAGACGCGCGTAGCGTTCACGCAGCATGTCGGGCGCAAGAAAGCGGCCACTCTCGCAGAGGTTGTCGGCGAACGGTGCGCTGAGCGCCCCTGGAAGGTGTCCGGCACGCGGATCGATCGGCTCGATCTCACCGCGGTACCGCTCGTCGGCGCGTGCGTCGAGCAGGAGCGTATCTCCGTCCAACAGGGCGGCCACGTCATCGGTCCCGACCACGTCGTCCGCCGCCGCCCGCGGTGCCCAGGTCGCGGTCGGATGCTCGGCCCCATCAATCGCCAGTGGCTGCCCGGCATCGGTCCATGCCTGGATGCCGCCATCAAGCACCGCGCAGGCGCCGTCATGGCCGAAATGTCGGAATAGCCACCACAGACGCGCCGCGATGCTGCCACCGGCATCGTCATAGGCCACCACGGCATGCTCGTCGCCGATCCCGGCGCGACTGAGCACCGCTGCCAGCTTGGCCGGGGACGGGATCGGATGACGGCCGGGCCCCTCGCCGGGCGAACTCAGCTCCCGGTCGGCGTCGAGGAAGCGCGCTCCGGGAATATGGCCGACCTGGTACCGCTCGTGGCCGGGCGGCCCCGTCAGCGACCAGCGCACGTCGGCAAGGCGCAGTGACGGGTGCTCGAGGTTCGCTTGCAGCCACTCGACACTCACGATCGGCCCGGGCAGGGTCAGCACGGATTTGATGATAGACCGAACGGTCCGCGAGCTTCAGGATGCCGGCGTCGGCATCACGGGCGACATCCTGTCGAACCTCTACCTGTTCTTCGACGTGCGCGACTAGGTCGCTTGCTTCCAGGCGGGGAGCTCGGGTGTTCACGCTGCTGCGCGGTGACCGCTGGGCGCGTCGCGGGCTGACCATCCTCGGTATCGGCCTGACCGCGTTCAGCGCCTATCTCGGGGTCGGGCTCGTCTCCATTTACCGTGACGTGAGCGCGAACCCACTGGTGGTTGCGCAGATTGGTCCGGGCCTCGTGGTCGTCGGCGTCGGCGCGCTCGCCGTGCTCGCGACGTCATTCATCGGGGACTGACCAGCGGCGCCACCGCCGAAATCGCACGACGCCGGTCGGCCTCGAGCTCGATGGTCGCGGCCGCTTCGGCGAGTAGGAGTGCCTGTTCCGTCAGGGCGGGGTGGCGGGGTACCGGCAGCGCCGAATCGAGGATGCTCAGGCCGCGAGCAAGATGGATGACGACGGCCGGCGCGTCGCCGCCGTAGTGACGGACCTGGTCGAAGGCGAGCCGAACCAGCTCGTCGAAGCCGGGGAATGGGATCTCGAGGCGGACGACGTCGTCCGAATCGGCGAAGGCACGCGGCGGACCCGACTGCAGTCCGGAGAAGGTCAACACCTCGACCAGGCGGTCGATGCAGTTCATGGCCGTCGTCGGGTCATTGATCGACGGCGAGAGCGCCTTGACGGCGATGTCGACCAGCTGCTGGATGCCGAATGCAACATCCTGTTGCGTGGAGCGCTCCTGGCCCACCGAGAGCGCGTCCCGCATGCGGTTTGTGCGTGCCTCCAGATCGGCGGCGCCATCATCCAGCAACTCGAAGCTGCCGATTGGCGCGTGATCCTGGACCCAGGAGCCCGGGCTGACGAGAAGCCGATACTGTCCGCCGGCCTCGCGCGCGTCGGCGACCAGTCCGCGCAGATCGACGAACTGGAGGTATCCGCTCTCCTCTGCCAGCAGCGTCACCGCACCGGGAACTCCGGCCGGTGACGGGATCGCGCCGCTGGGGGGCGCAGGCGCATCGACCGCCACGGCAACCGCGGACTTCCAGCCACGATCGCGGTCCATCGTGGTCCAGGCGGCCATGCTGCGCACCGACCCGATGGTGTCGCGCGCCACGCTGGCCACGATCGAGGTGACCTGGATCCGGCTGCTGATGTGGTGGATGAAGTAGATGAGCGCACCGAGCGACACGAAGACGAGGATCAGCGCACCCGAGATCGCGAGTTCCGGGACGAACGCGTCGCCGCGCTGGTCACTCTCGGATCGGATGGAGCGAAGCACCAAGAGGGCGTACGTGAAGGTGCCCATGAAGATGCCGAGGACGACCTGGTTCGGGCGGTCGCGCAGGAAGTTGCGCAGGACGCGTGGCGAGAACTGCGAGCTCGTGAGCTGAAGGGCCACGATTGTGATCGAGAAGGTGACGCCGGCGACGGTGATCACCGATCCGGCAATCGCCTGCAGCATGGCGCGGGCACCGTCCGGACCCGCGCCGAACAGGAACGGGAGCTCGCCTTCGGCTGAACCACTGAGCTCGTGGAATGCGACCAACGCGAGGGCAAACGCCGCGGCCACGAACACCGCGATCGTGGGCACGAACCACAGGCTGTGGCGGATCTGATCGCTCCATTCGCGGAATCGCATCGGGCCTACCCGTCCGATCCCGAGGGAGATGGCTCGGCCGTCGGGGATTCCGTTGGTTCCGGCGTGGGTGACGGAGCGGGCTCGCCGGGGAGAGTTTCGATCAGGGCCTGGTTGACGGCATCGTCGACCCCGATGAGGAGGAAGACGTACTCGCCGCTCGACCACGTGTAGACCTGGGTTCCCGCGGCGGTGGCGTTGTCCTCGGGTCGAACCCAGACCCGGTTGCCGGCCACCGCGGCCCCTTCCCACGGCTTTGGATCGAGGCCGGCGATGCCCACATAGCGGCCCGCCGTAGCGAGGTATGGCTCGAGATCCTCGGTCGTTACCGGATCGCCATCGACGCGCATGGCATACAGGGTCAGGCGCGGTTGCTCGATGTAGGCAAGCGCCAGCGACGCGAATCGGTTACCGATCTCGCCGTACGCCGCGCCGATATCACCCGGCGTCAGCGCGAACTCGTCGAACGGCGCCACCACCACCGGAACGCCGGCGACGGCATCGGGAATCAGACCGGCGAGCTCGTCGTCAGGCTGGTTGGTGAAGCGCGGCGTCGGCGCCGGCGAGGGGGTCGGTGATGGCGAGGCGGTCGGTGGGTTGCTCGCAGGGGGCGGCGACGTTGCCGAGGGTGCGCTCGGTGTGGGAGATGGTTCCGCAATCGCGCATGCGCCAAGCACGAGGGCGGCTCCGAGCATCATGCTCACCGCCCCGCGCAGGCGCAGCGAAGCGAGGCGGGAGGACGTCATCGGCGTCGAAATGATACACGGTGCCCAGGCTCAGGCGGCGCCGAGTGCCTCTGCGTCGCGGTCCACCGCACGCCTCCGCCGCCCCTCATCGCGATGCTCGCGCACGACTGCGCCGAGGGCACGGAGGACGTCGGATCGGAATGTCGCCGGATCGCGACGGAGGCGGTTCATGGCATCGGCACGGCCGATGCGGGCCGATCCGACGTCGCTCACGAGCGCGTCATACGCGTTGGCGACGGCGATGATGTGCGGTCCGACAGCCCCCCGTGCGCGTGACCCGCGTTGTTCTCGACGCGCGCCTTCGGCGAGCAGTGCGCGGTGGCCGATGACAAGGGTCGCCGCCTCGTGCAGGGAAGGGATCGCGCTCAGCTCACCGATGGCGCGGTTGTCCAGGCCATGCAGGCGTCCCGCCAACTCCAGCCCGTGCAGCTGATCCCCGATGAGTCCGAGCTGTTCCGCGATGCGAGCGGCGAGCCGGCCGACGCGATCGCCATGGCCGCCATCCTCAGCGGCCCTCACATCTGCGCCGAACGAGCGGGTGACTGCGAGGACCGCGTCGCGAAGGCCCTCGCTCGCTTCGCGGTGAGTCGCAGAATGGTTGCCCGCCCGCTCGACGAGATGCTCGACGGCGTGCGGGTCGTCTCCGTCTCGGAGCGCGGCGCTCGCGAGCTCGTCGAGCCGGCCGCGAAGATCGACGACGTCCCGGGGCAGCTCATCGCTGCGAACCACGCGGTTCTCGCCCGCCCGCTTGCCGTAGTAGAGAGCGGTGTCAGCAGCTTCGATCAGACTGGCTCGGTCAATCGCGTCACCCGGCAGGCCGGCGACACCGATCGTGATCGTCACGGGGGTCGCCGTGTTCGCGGTGAGGTCCGACACGGCCGCGCGGATTCGCTCCGAAGCGTTCGCGGCCTCGGCCACCGTGGAGCCGGGCAGGATCAGCGCGAATTCGTCGCCGCCGTAGCGGAAGACGCGGTCGTCGCTTCGAGCCGCCCCGTAGATGGCGGTCGCAACCTGGTGCAGGAGCGCATCGCCGGCCGGGTGGCCGTGTCGGTCGTTGTACCCCTTGAACTTGTCAAGATCCATCATCAGGACAGCCAGGCTTCGAGCCTTCTCCTGGTCGGCCGCCTTCGCCTCGTCGACCATCCGGCCGAGCTCCTGCTGGAAGGCGCCGTGGTTGCCGAGCCCGGTCCTTACATCGGTCTCCGCTCGCTGGCTCATGGCATGGTGCGTGTCGGCATTGCGCAGCGCGATGGATGCCTGCGCCGCGAAGAGCTGGACCAGCTCGAAGTCGCTCTCGCTGAAGAACACCTCCGAGCCGCCGACGCGCGAAACGTTGAGCGCGCCGAGCACCTCGCCGTCCGCGATGAGCGGCACCACGACCACAGCCTCAGGATCAGGCGGTGTCCCCGGAATCTGGAGCGCGCGCGGGTCGTTAAGGGCTTCGTTGGCAAGGATCGGCTGTGCATGCTCGACCGCCCAGCCCATCAGGCCGCGGCCGAACGGGATCATGTAACGATTCACCTGCTCGGCGTGACGCTCGCGGGCGAGGACAGGCATCATCGCGCCGCGGAGGTGATCGATCCGGTAGATCGACAGGTTGTCG
>JBPCKH010000039.1:0-7781 GCA_051004475.1 Candidatus Limnocylindria bacterium
GTATAGCGTCAACGAGAACAACGGGAACCGCAAGTTCCGTCGCGAGGGCGTTGTCCAGGAATTCAGCGTGGAGGGGACGCTCTCGCTGCCGGAGGGCATCAGCTTCGATCTGTCGTCGTGCAGCGCGATCGAAGACACCTACACCGCCTTCTCCAACTCACCGGCATCGAGCGTCTTCCGCTTCTCGCAGTTCTCGCTGAATTGCTTCTGGGAAGTGGACGGTGCATCCGTGTCCCTGTTTGCCGTCGCGGACGAGTTCGGCGGCTTCAGCGACCTGTACATTTTCGGTCCCGGGCTCGAGCTCTTCGCAATCCCCACTGCCCCACCCACGTTAACGACAGAGGCATACGACGCGTCGTTTGACCTGTTCGACCTCCTTGATTCGGGGGCCGGCGCCCCCGTAGGAAGCGCCGATGCATCGGCGACCTTGACCCCAGGCGGTCGCATCAACGAGCGATTTACATTCGACAATGTCAAGGTGCGTATCACCGGTCGGAGCTACATCGTCGACGGGGAGCTATCGCTCACCACGCCGGATGGAACCTATCGGCTGCCGATGAACAGCGAGACGTGCTTCGCGGCCGATCAGCAAATCATGGAGCACCAGAGCGCGCGCCAGGGCCCGAAGGGTAAGCCCCTCTCGAACGATGCGCCGGAGGGTGCGCTGCCGTTGGCGATCGGTGACACCGTCACCGTCCGCACCGGCGGTACCGCGATTGAGCCAGAAGCGCCCTGCATCGGGGAGATCGATGGCCAGGAGGCCGAATTCCCAATCGGCAAGACGGCGTGGTGGACCTTCGAGGGCACCGGTGGCGATGTGACGGTCGACACCGCCGGCAGTGACTACGACACCGTCGTCGGCGTCTACACCGATGCTGGGGGCGGGCTGGTCCCGATCGGGTGCGTGGACGATGTCGACTCGCTCCAGGCCAGGATCACGATTCCGACCGAGACCGGTATCACCTACTACGTCCAGGCTGGCGGCTTTGGCGGCTCGTCCGGAACGCTGGTCCTCACCATCAACTGATCACGTGCCGGCGCCGGAATTCCCGGCGCCGACCATCCCCGCAAATCGTTCTCACGCGTCAGCGGCGCGAAGGCGCTAACAAAGCTTGGGATCTCGGCACTCACGACGGGGTGTATGGAGTGCCGCGACCGGAATCCCTCGCGTTAGGACCCGCAGCCGCTCGGCGACGGATCCTGGTTGGTGGCGGCGAGCTCCGAACTCTCGGCCAGCGAGCCGAGCGACAGTTCGACCACTACCAGCTCGCCCTGCGGCGCCGCAGGATCGGCGGGCGTCCGAACGCTCCGACCTACGAACAATACGCCGTCCGCCGTCGTAAATGCGGCCGCATCAGCGAGGGGCTGCGGCATCGGCGCTATGGTGCTCCATTCGCCTGTGGATGGATTGAGGGCCTCGACAAGGGACAGGGCCGCTCCACCGCGAAAGCCGGTGCAGGTTGCTCCCAGGCCGGGCGACACAGAGCCGCCGAACACGAGCATGCTGCCATCTGGCCCTGGTGACAGCGCTGCGCCGTACCGCGTGATCCCGTTCACTCCGCTTCCGTCGCCAAGCGTCCCCGCGGCAAGGTCATATGCATGCACCCCACCGCCGTATTCAAGGACATGGATGCTGGAGTCGGCGCCCATCGCGACATCCCACAGAGTGGTGTTTCCAGTCGATTCGACTTCCCATTCCGATGTTGCTGGGTCGTACCTGAGGACGTCGCCGCCAGTGAAGACGCGGATCACCCCTTCGGTGTCGGCGATGGCCCCGCCGGCGCTGAAGTAATCAGGTGCGAAGGGAGCATTGCTTGTACGGGTCCAGCGGTTGGTCTCCGCGTCATACACTTCGACGACTGACGTGTCCTCGCTGGAAATGGTCGTTCCGGGCGAGCCTCCGATCACGTAGAAGAGCCCGTCCGGGGTGGCCGCCACCATTGGCCCGGTGCGCGGCGTGGGCATCGGTGCAAGCTCCCGCCACGCGCCGGCTGCCGGGTCAAATGCCCATGCATGGCCTGCCGGCTCATCACTCGAGTCGGAGCCGCCGAAGAAATAGATTTGCCCGTCCGGCCCCATGGCCGACGAGCGTGGTTTCAGATCGGCCGGCGCATCATCGGTGTCCAGTAGGCTCCACGCGTCATTGCCGTGCTCAACCGGGTCGAGCCATACCTCGCCATCCTTCCCCCCGGCGGCGGCCCAGCCGATGAGCGCGGGGACGGTCCCGTTCTCGTCGAACGCCACCACGTAGTACCAGGCGTAACCGTCCGCCGCGATCGGGCCATCGGCGACGTAGACCGATGTCGGCGCGTTGAGTCGATCGGGGTACATCTCCGACTCGGCCGACGTGCCAGGCTCCGAACGAAGCACGAGGTCGTTCGTCACGACATCGGCGTAGGTACCAGGTGCCAGCTCCGCGACGGCCGCCGGGGCTGACGATGCGGAGGCTTCAGCCACCTCCGAAGCAGAGGCTTCGGCCGCCTCCGAATGAATTGGAACCGGGCTTACCTCTGCCGATGGCGGCGCGGTCGCTTGGTTCGATGGCTCTGCGCTGCAACCGACGAGGACGCTCAGGGAGAGCATCGCAACCGCCGTGCGCCTCGGGTGAGTCCGCGTCACGCGCCATCTCCTCACGATTGGCGGGAGCCTAGAGCCCACCGGTGCGCGCCGTCAACCCCGTGAGTCAAGTCGGGATCGCCATTCGGTGAACTACGAGCCGCCTCGCCGGTCAGCACGGCCTGGGCTTGATTCCATCAGCTGAAGATGACGAGCTCGGGGTGCAGAACGCCCCGATCAACGTCAAGCGAGATGAAGCTGAATGCCGGCTGGCGACGTCGGTCCGTCGGCGACCCCGGGTTGAGCAGCCACACGCCGCTGCGCTGCTCGATCAGCGGCTGATGGGAATGCCCGAAGGCGACGGCATGGACCGGTGGGACCGACGCCGCGAAGCCTCGGAATGCCCGATCGACGGTGGTGCGACCCGGTCCGGCGTGGCCATGGGTCATGCCGATCCGAACTTCTTCGACCGTCACCACGCGCAGGGTGCCGAGCCGCGCCACGAGGTCCGGCGGGTCGTTATTCCCGGCGACCGCATCGGTCGGCGCGAACGCCTCGAGGAGATCGAGGACGAATGTTTCGGTGTGGTCGCCGACGTGGAGGATCCGATCGGCCGCTGCCAACGCCGCAGCCAGGGGCTCCGGAAGCGAGCGACCAAAGCGCGGCAGGTGAGTATCGCCAACGATGACGACCCGCGTCGTCACTCGGCCTCCGGCTCCGGGGTGAGCACGAAGATCGGAATGCGACGTTTCGTGCGCCGCTGATAGGTCGCGTAGGTCGGGAATCGCTCCACCACGATGGCCCAGAGGCGGTCCCGCTCGGCGGGATCGGTAACCTCGCGGGCGCCCACCTCGAACACGTCCAGCGCCACCTTCACGATTGCCCTCGGATGTGCCCGGAGATTGTGGATCCACGCGGGATCGTGTGCGGACCCGCCCCACGACCCGACCAGGACGAGGTCCTCCTTGTCGTCCCAGGCATAGAGCGTGACCATCCGCGGCTCACCGCTCCGTGCGCCGACCGTCGTCAGCTTGATCTGCTTCTTCGGTACGGGCATGGCTTCAGAACACGTCCCTCACCAGGCGTCGGAACTCGGGCAGGTTGCGCGAGTCGGGCAAGCGCCGCTCAAAGACCGCGAGCAGGGCGCCGAAATACCATTCCTGCTGCGGTCGGCCAGCGTTGAAGCGGCCCCATAACGCCTCCCCCAGCGCCGCATGATCGACCGCTACCGAGCGGAGGTTGTGGAGTTTGTCCGCCAGTGACACCCGAAGGACCGATATCGGTTCGTGCTGCAAACGCGCCAGATAGGCCTCCTTGCGAGAGCCCCACTTCGGCTTCGGAGACTCCAGCGTGTCGGTCAGGCCCTCCACGAGGGTCGCCACCTCGTCGCCGAAGCGCCGTCGGATCTCGTCAAGAATGGGCTGGCCACCCTGGTCCTCCGGACCGTCGTGAAGCAGCGCGGCGATCGCCTGATTCTCGTCGCCGCCGTCCTCGAGCACCAGGCTGCAGACGGTCATCACGTGCGTCACGTAGGGAATCGGCGTCCCCTTCCGTGCCTGGCGCGCATGGAGATGGACGGCATACCTGAAGGCATCGGTGAAGCGATCGCCGAACACCGGATGCGGCGGAGGGTCCATGTCGTCAGTCACGGCCCTATCCTACGGCCGCGGGTTCTGGCTTCGAGGCGCGAGCCCACGGAAGGACCGATATCGCCGGGCGTTTGCCATGGGGTGGGCGCATCGGACAATCATTAGCCGAATTCCCACCCCGTGGGCGCTTCAGCCAGGCTGGGAGCGGCCCGCTTGGCTAGACGTTCCACCCCACGCAACTCCGGTCAATCTGTCGCCGATACGCCCGTGGGGTGGGAACGGGTCCGCCTCGGTCGCGACGCGCTCCGCCAACGCGAGCGCATCCCTGCGGAGCCGCGAGCGTCAGGGACGCCGGAAGACGTCATGGTGTCCGATCCGCCGCCCGGTGACGCGAGCGCTAGGGCCGTCCGGTGTGCCGTACTCGAACGTCGCGCGCCCATTCGGGGCCCAGGTCATCTCGAAGACGCTATCGGTTCCCTCGACGCGCTTGATCCTTAAACCGGGGCGAAACGAACCTTTCTCGAGGTCAAAGTCATAGCGCTTGAACGCGACGCGGAACCGACTCCGATCAGCCTCGCCGAGCGACTTCCAGTCGCGCTCGAATCTCCTGGTACGTTCATGCGACGGCATGGGCGCCGGCCTAGCCGAGTGAGTCGAGGAAGGTATCTCCGCTGGCACTCCGACGCGTCCGACCATGCGCGATGTCCTCGCTGGCCTCGTGCTCGCCTCGCTGCCATGCCTCGGTCCAGAACCAGGCTTGGTCGGCGTCGATCAACTTCTTCGGGCGCATCACGATCGCGCCGCTTTCGACGCTGATCTCCAGATAATCACCCTCCGACAGCCGCGCCGCCTTGCGCACGCTGTCAGGCAACGTTATCTGACCCTTCGGCCGCACCTTAGTGAGTGTCATTCTGAAATTCCTACTGGAAGACAGTTGGATTATCGGGCTTTTGGAACGAGAAGGTCAAGTCCGGAACGATGCTGTGACAGCTCAGGCGTCGCGAGCGATCGGCGCGCGAGCGAATTCGGACGAGCTTTACGCCGATGGCGGTGCGGCGACGGTGGCCCCGAGCGACGGACATCCTTCAACGTGATCGAGGCTGCGACGGGCTGGAAAGTCAGGGGCGGGTCGACCAAGCCACGACGCCCGCTGCGCTGCCGTTCGTCCAGCCTCACGCATATGCGGCCACTGAGTCCCGTTACGCCGATCCCACGCACACACCGCCGGCGGCATGACGGGCTCAACGATGGACGGCTGCTGAGACGTCCAGCCAGAATTCTGGATACAGTCTGGGGCGGAACCAATGCGTGACCGATGCCGCGGCGCGCGACCAGCAGGTGAGAGCTGCGACGCACGAAGGAGACGCTTGAATGGATGATCACCACGATGACCCGGTCGACAACGTGAACAACGCGATCGACACGGATGATGAAGAGGCGGCGAGCCTACCGGATACTCCGGAGGACCGCACCGAGGGTTGGGCTGGAGTGGATGCTGCGCTCGGCGGGTCAGCCGAAGGGAACGTCGATTCCGGCTACGGGTCCGAGACGCCGACAGGGTCCGACCGGAAACCTTGATCGAAGGGGCGGTGTGGCATCGGTCCTGGCTGCCCCGATGCCGGTGCCGTATCCGACGCTGAGCCTGGGCGAAAGCGCGTTGACCCTTCGCGCACCGAACGGCGATACTCCGGTCCCGAGAGGAGTCGTGCCCCGTGACCTGCGCTACCTGCGGCAGCCTGAACGACGTCGGACGCAAGTTCTGCGTCGAGTGCGGCACGCCCCTCGCGATCCCGTGCCCCGGCTGCGGCACGCCGAATCCCGGCGGCGGCAAGTTCTGCGGGGAATGCGGGGTTGCCTTGACCGCTTCGGGTCCAGCCACGGCCACAACGACCACTGCGGGGTCGACGAACGTCGCGCAGGTGGCCGAGCGCCGGCTGGTGAGTGTGCTTTTCGCCGACCTGGTCGGCTTCACCACGATCTCCGAGAGCCGCGATTCGGAGGATGTGCGCGAACTGCTTGAGCGCTACTTCGCTCTCTGCCGCGAGACGATCGGTCGCTACGGCGGCACGATCGAGAAGTTCATCGGCGACGCGGTCATGGCCGTGTGGGGCACGCCGATCGCACAGGAGGACGACGCCGAGCGGGCTGTCCGCGCTGCGCTCGACCTCGTCGACGCGGTCCGCCGCATGGGTGAAGCCGCCGGCGTGCCGGACCTGGCACTGCGCGCCGGGGTCCTGACCGGCGAGGCTGCGGTCACCATCGGCGCCAGCGACATGGGGATGGTCGCCGGCGACCTTGTGAACACCGCGTCCCGGCTCCAATCCGCAGCCACGCCTGGCGCGGTGGTCGTGGGCGACTCGACGCGGCGCGCATCGGGAGATGCGATCGCCTACGAGGCCGTTGCGGACCAGGTTCTCAAGGGCAAGGAGCTGCCGGTCACCGCCTGGCGCGCGCTCCGTGTCGTCGCCAAGCGGGGCGGGGCGGGCCGCAGTGACCAGCTCGAGGCGCCCTTCGTGGGCCGCGACGCCGAGCTCCAGCTGATCAAGGACTTCTATCACGGCACGGCGCGCGAACGCGGGGTCCGGCTCGTGAGCGTCATCGGCCAGGGTGGCATCGGCAAGAGCCGCCTGGCCTGGGAGTTCCTCAAGTACATCGACGGCGTGACCGAGGTCGTGTACTGGCACCAGGGCCGCTCGCCGTCGTACGGCGACGGGATCACGTTCTGGGCACTCGGCGAGATGGTGCGCATGCGCCTGGGAATCGGCGAAGGGGCCGATGAGGAGGCGACCCGCGAGGCGCTCACCGCCAGCCTGGCTGAGTTCGTGCCCGACCCCGATGAGCGCCGGACCCTGGAGGGTCCCCTGCTCCAACTCCTCGGCTTCGACGACGGGTCGGGGCTCGAGCGTGGCGAGCTGTTCGCGGCATGGCGCACGTACTTCGAGCGGATCGCCGAGCAGGCGCCGGTCGTCCTCGTCTTCGAGGACCTCCAATGGGCCGATGAAGGGCTCATCAACTTCATCGAGGACCTTCTGGCCTGGTCGCGCGGCAAGCCGATCTACGTCATCACCCTGGCCCGACCAGAGCTTCTCGACCGGCGGCCGAACTGGGGTGCAGGCCAGCGCGGCTTCACGTCGCTGGGCCTCGAGCCGCTGACCGATGCCGAGATGCTCGAGCTCCTCGCCGGCCTGGTGCCCGGCCTGCCGGACGGGGCGGCCAAAGTGATCGTGGCGCGCGCGGAGGGGGTTCCGCTGTATGCGGTCGAGACGATTCGCATGCTGCTCAACGACGGTCGTCTCCAGCCGACCGACGGGACGTACCGCCCGGTCGGCGACCTCACCAAGCTCGCCGTCCCCGAGTCGCTCCATGCCCTCATCGCCGCGCGCCTGGACGGGCTCGACCCGGGCGAGCGCAGCCTGCTCCAGGACGCATCGGTAATCGGGCTCTCCTTCGGGGCCGATGCGCTCGCTGCCGTGTCAGGATTGTCCTCCGCCGATGTCGAGTCACATCTGCGCCACCTCGCCCAGCACGAGCTGGTCGTCCTCGACGCCGACCCCCGGTCACCCGAGCGAGGCCAGTACCGATTCGTCCAGGGCCTCATCAAGGAGGTCGCTTACGGCACGCTGGCGAAGCGCGACC
>JBPCKH010000040.1:0-2517 GCA_051004475.1 Candidatus Limnocylindria bacterium
GGACCTGATGGCTGACGCCGCTGCCTACCGGGCCGCAGTCGAGGAGCTCGGAAGGGCCGCCGTCGCGCGGATGCCGTAGTCGGGCGCCGCTGCCCTCGCGGCGCTTCGCCGCCTCGTCACGTCGTGCGGTGCCGGTGTCACTCGAGTGGGCGTTCGAATCCACTCCAGGCTCCGGACGCGTGCGCTGCGCGCAGCTGCGCGATGACCGTGGTGAACCAGGCCTCCGACTCTTCCGGGTAGAGCCGGCGCAGGATGTACTCGGCCGCCGCGACCGGATCGGTGATGCCGGCTGCCTCGACCTGCCGCCAGAGCGACCAGCGACCGTTGCGGCGGAGTTCCGCCATCCGGGTCGTCCGCTCCAGCGAGGTCATCGAGGCGAGCACCGCGTCCTGGGCAGCCCGACCGGGATCAGGGCGCATTGCGCACCAGATCCAGCAGCTCGGAGACGCCTCGTTCGGCAGCCGTCCGCACCAGGTACGGCCAATCCACGCTCGCTTGGTTGAGACGCAGCAACTGGCCGCAATCGCGCAACTGCAGCTCGGACACGCCCTCGGACCACTCGAGCTTGGCCACCACGAGATCCTCTAGTGACGCCACCCAGATCTCGCCCAGCTCACGATGCTCGCAGCGGGCGCGGCGCTCCAGCGTCCGCCGCGCGTATGGTCCAGGCTGGCGCATGATCAGGTCGACCTTTGCGGCCGTCTTCGTCGAGATCACCGACGCCATTGCAAAATCCGCGAACTCGACGGGTGCCGCGATCGCATAGCCGGGCAGCGCCCCGCTGATGCGGTCGAACTCGGACGCCTTCAGGTCGATGACGACATCCGTATCGAACGTCTGGCGGAGGACGCCGTAGCAGGCGGCTGCCTCCGAACCGGTGACGAACCAGTCGATGCCCAAGGCGTCGAGGACCTTCAGGACCTCGCGCACGCCCGGTCCGATGCACCGCCGCGCTCATTCTCCATCGAGCCGCATTATCGCCAGGGCTCGACTGGGACGCCGAGAGCATCTTCCAGCTGTCGATGACCCTCCGCGCCGCATAGATCTCCAACGGCGGCGTCTAATCAGCCGGCGCGCTTCCCGATCTCGCGCTCGTACTCGGGAAAGTAGCGGACGATCTCGGGCAGAGCGAACGACCGAAGGATCGATTCCTTCGATTCGTGTTCGAGCAGGAACTCCACGCTGCGCCGGACGAGGCTCTCAGGGGTCTCGCCGCTCCCCGCGAGCCGCTGGAAGTCGGCTCGGGTGAAGGTGACGGAGTGCCGGGTCTCGCTCCCCGCTTCGGCGACGATGACCTGGCAGAGCCACCCGTCGGTCGCCGTGACGCAGTTGACATCGATCTCGGCCATGGCCCGATTGTGAACCCCCTCGCGCCTGGCCGCCGCCCCCAGGCGCGGCTCGGATCAGGCGTCGATCGCGTACCGGCGGCGGCTGGCGGAGCTGGCGGAGCTGGCGGCGTCAGCCGAGTAGCGGAACGCCCTCGGCGTCGGCTGCCGTTCGGAGTGCCTGATCGAGCGTCGCCAGCTCGCCGTCGACATCGATCGCCAGGGCGAGGTATGCCGCGTCGTACACGGTCAGGCCGTGCTGGTCTGCGAGTCGCGTCGCGGCCTCCAGGCCTGCGAACCCACGATCGGCCACCTCGAGCCCGACACGGAAGAGTCGCTCCATGGCTGCGATCGTCGCG
This sequence comes from Candidatus Limnocylindria bacterium, assembly GCA_051004475.1. Classification (GTDB taxonomy): domain Bacteria; phylum Chloroflexota; class Limnocylindria; order QHBO01; family QHBO01; genus JACDBZ01. Next base: position 1,685 of record JBPCKH010000040.1, read on the forward strand.
ATGCTACCAATGCGCGCGCTCTTGAGGAGCGCATTCGCGACCTCATGGCCGAAATGGGCTGGGACGAGGATGCTCGAACGCGAGTTCGTCCAGTCCTGCCAGGCCACTACCCATTCGGTGTGGCCCAGGAGGAACGGCATCGCGACCGAAGCGTCGGCGACGATGGCCCGTTGGGCAACGGAGAACGTCACTCCATGGCTCGTCGAACGTTGTCGGCAATCTGCCGTTCGCGCTCCAGGCGCTGCTTGCTCATCACGGTCGCTGCGTCGCAGTCCGGATCGACCTTGTATCGCTTGGCCAGGCGGACGATCTCATCGATGGCCGCCAGGCGCGCGGCCTTCTGTCGCTCCGGGTCTACCAGGGCGAGGTCCGACAGCGGCACGATCGCCGCGATGGGCTGGCCGGCGCGTTCGATGACGATGCGTTCGCCAGCGGCGGCCTCGTCGATGATCTGGCCGAAGCGGCGGCGGACGTCGAGCGCGGTGACTGATCTCATAGCGCTAGCATAGCACCATAATAGGCGGGCTGTCGACGTCGCGCGCGGGAGTGGCTACGCGGGCTTGCCGCGCCGCGCGACGCGCGACGGGCGAGGTGCGCGGCGCCAAGTGGGTGGCGCACACGGCACGCCGCCCGGTCGCAGGTGCGTGGCGGCTCGGGTACAGTCCCGGCACCGTGATTTGCTCCAATTGCACGGCCGAGAATCTGCCGGACGCGAAGTTCTGCGTTCGGTGCGGCTCGCGCATGGGCTGCCCGACGTGCGGCGCCCCAATCGTGCCCGGCGCCCGGTTCTGCGGCAACTGTGGGAGGCGGCTGGGACCCGATGAGGCCGGGTC
>JBPCKH010000041.1:0-4753 GCA_051004475.1 Candidatus Limnocylindria bacterium
GGTCACGCACGCGCGTGTCGGGCGATACGTTCGCCGCCCCGATGACCTTAGTGGCCGAGGTCGGCCCGATGCCGTGGATGTAGGTGAGGCTGATGATCACCCGCTTCTCGCGCGGAATGTCAACGCCGGCAATACGTGCCACGCTCCTCCTACCCCTGCCGCTGCTTGTGCTTGGGAATGACGCAGATGACCATCACCACACCAGAGCGCTTGATGACCTTGCAGCGCTCACAGCGGGGCTTCACGGATGCAGAAACTTTCATCTCATCCTGTACGTTATCCGACCCCTGGTGAGGTCATATGGAGAGAGCTCAACGCGGACGGTGTCACCGGGAAGAATGCGGATGAAGTTCTGGCGCAGCTTCCCGGAGATGTGTGCGAGCACTTCGTGCCCGTTCTCCAGGCGCACCTTGAACATGGCGTTCGGGAGGGGAAGGACGACTTCTCCCTCGACCTCAATTGCATCCTTCTTTGGCAAGCGACCCGCACCCTCGTTTCAGCGGTTGATCTGTTGAAATGGGATTGACACACAGAAAGGCCGCCGCACAGGGCGACCCACGGAACGGAGAGTATACATGCGGGGCCGGGCACCCGCAAACAAGAGCCTTCATGGCCGCTCGGTGAGGATCTGCGGGCCGGCGGCAGTAACCGCGATCGTATTCTCGAAATGCGCCGAGAGGCTCCCGTCAGCCGTCCGAACCGTCCAGTTGTCGTCGGCAACGACGACATCGTCGCCGCCCATGGTGAACATCGGCTCGATGGCGAAGCACATCCCCGCCTCGATTCTCAGGCCGGTCTTCACACGGCCGTAGTTCGGCACCTGCGGGTCCTCGTGCATCGACTGCCCAATCCCGTGACCGACGAAGTGCCGCACGATCCCATAGCCATGCTCGTGAGCGACCGTCTCGATGGCATGACCAATGTCACCCAGCCGATTGCCGGGCACCGCTGCGGCGATGCCGGCCGCCATGCCCCGCCGCGTGGCCTCCACCAGTGTGCTGACCTGATCCGGCACCGGCCCGACCGTCCATGTGCGGGCACAGTCGGCGTGCCAGCTGTCGAGAATGCATCCGATATCGATGCTGACGAGATCGCCATCGGCAAGGCGGCGCAGCGACGACGGAATGCCATGCACCACCTCGTCATTGATGCTGGCGCAGATGGATCCAGGAAAGGGTGGATTGCTGCCGTAGCCTTTGAACGAAGGGACGGCGCCGGCGTCGCGGATCATGCGCTCGGCAATCGCGTCGAGATCGCCGGTCGTCACCCCTGGGCGCACCTCCGCGCGCAGGACGTCGAGGATGCCGGCCAGGATCTGCCCGGCGCCACGCATCCGGTCCACCTCCGAGGCTCGCTTCAGGGTGACGGCACCGGCGCTGCGCATGCTCAACGGCTCAGCGTGCCGCTCGCGCGCCGATGCTGGTCAGGATCGCATCGGTCACGGCATCGATCGTCTGCGTGCCGTCGAGACGGTCCACGATCATCGCCCTCTCGTAGTGCTCGACGACGGCCAGCATGGGCGGCACCTGCTTGTCGAGCCGGGCGCGGACGACTTCGGGCCGATCGTCGTCGCGCTGCGTCAGCTCCGTTCCGTCCCGATCACAGCGGCCGATGACCCCTGGCGGGTCCCGGTCCTCGTGGTACGGGGTTCCGCATTGCGGGCATATCCAGCGGCCGGCGACGCGGCGCACCAGCACATCGGTGGGGACCTCGATATACAGGACCCGTCGGATCCCTTCGCCGGCCGCGGCAAGCGTGTCATCCAGCGCCCTGGCCTGGCCGACCGTGCGTGGAAAGCCGTCCAGGATGGCGCCCGCATCGGCAGCCGGCCGCGCCAGCTCCTCCATGAACATCGCGATCGTCAGCTCGTCGGGAACAAGCTCGCCACCCTCCATGTACTCGCGCGCGGCCTCGCCCAGCGGCGTGCCGGCGGCCAGGGCCGCGCGGAAGAGATTGCCCGACGCAAGGTGGACGAGGCCAAGCTCGCGCGACAGGATCGAGGCCTGGGTGCCCTTGCCCGCGCCGACGGCGCCGACGAGCAGGAGGATCAACCGCTCAGCCCCCTGCACGACGTCACCGGGAGGTCTGCGGGGGGCGTCAGCCCCCTGCATCTCGGTCACCTGATGAAGCCCTCGTAGTGCCGCATCATCATCTGCGCCTCGAGCTGCTTCAGGGTCTCGACCACGACGCTCACCATGATCAGGATGCTGGTGCCGCCAAGCTGGAGGTTGCTCGTGCCCGGGATGAAGGCGGACACGATGTACGGCAGCACGGCGATGGTCCCGAGGAAGGCCGCCCCACCCAGCGTGATGCGGTTCGTCACCCGGCCCAGGAACTCCTCGGTCGGCTTGCCGGGACGAATTCCGGGGATGAACCCGCCATTCTTGCGAAGATAGTCGGCGGTCTGGTCCGGCCTGAACTGGAATGCCGTGTAGAAATAGGTGAAAAACACGACCAGCAGGAAGTAGAGCGTCCCGTACAACGGGATGTTCGTCTGCCCGTTGAGATTCGTGCTGATGAAGGTCGCGACGTCGCGCACCCATCCGATCTCGCTCGTCGTGAAGTACGTGGCGATCTGCGCCGGGAAGAGCAGGATGCTCACCGCGAAGATGATCGGGATGACGCCGGCCATCGTCACCTTCAGGGGCAGGTACTGGGTCTGGCCCTGGTACATGCGCCGACCGCGGACACGGCTGGCGTACTGCACCGGGATGTGACGCTGGCCCTCGTTGATGAACACGACGGCGGCAACGACCACGATCGCGACAATGATGAACGGGATCAGGCGCGCGAGCGCATCAGGCCCGGAGACGATCGGACCGATCTGCTGCGGGATGCTTCCCACGATGCCGGCGAAGATGATGAAGCTGATGCCATTGCCGAGGCCCTTCTCGCTGATCAGCTCGCCGAGCCACATGAGCAGGATCGTGCCGGCCGTGAAGCTCAGTAGCAGGCTCATGGTCTCGACGCTGAAAAGCGGATTGGCGGGGATCACGCCGTTGGCGCTGAGCAGGACGCTGATCCCGTAGCCCTGCGCCAGGGCCAGCGGCACGGTCAGCAGGCGCGTGTACTGGTTGAGTTTGTTGCGCCCGAACTCACCCTCGCGACTGAGCTCCTCGAGCGCCGGGATCACACCGCGCATCAGCTGCATGATGATGCTGGCGTTGATGTACGGATTGACCCCCAGACCGATGATCGACGCGGCCGCCAGGCCGCCTCCCGAGAAGATGTTCAGGATCCCGAGCAACGGGTTGTTCGTGAACAGGTCGGCAAGCGCCGCCGTATTCACGTTCGGGACCGGAACGTTCGTCAGCGCTCGGAAGATCAGGAGGATCCCGAGCGTGAAGAGGAGCTTGCGCCGGATATCCGGCGCCCGGAAGGCTGCGACGACCGTCTCGATCAAGCCTGGGACTCGCTTTCGCTCTCGCTCTCGTCAGTCTTGGCTGATGCGGGCCTCTCGGCCTCGTTTTCGGCGTCATCCACAGCAGCCGGCTCGGGCGCCGCGGCGCCGGCGCGAGCCAGTGCGGCGCGACGACCCTTCGCCTTGCGGCCCTTCGTGCGTGCGGCCGCATCGGCCTCTGCCGTGGCCTCTGCTTCCTCGTCAGCCGGCGTGTTGTCCGGCCAGCTCAGGCGCTGGACGGTGCAGCCGGCAGCGGTGAGCTTGTCGAGCGCCGTCTTACTGAACGCATGCGCGTGAATCGTGATCCCCTTTGGCGCGTCGCCATTGCCGAGGATCTTGACCGGCAGCTTCGTGTCTCGAATCAACCCGTCGTGCTCGAGCACGTCGGGGGTCACGAGCGTTCCCTTGTCAAGCTCGGCGAGCTTGGTCAGGTTGATCGGCGCATACGCGACGCGGCCGCGGTTGCGGAATCCGTGCAGCTTCGGTGTACGGATGTGCAGCGGCGTCTGGCCGCCCTCGAACCACGCAGGAATTCCCCCGCCGGCTCGTGACTTCTGGCCCTTGGTCCCGCGGCCGGCGGTCTTGCCACGGCCCGAGCCCTGGCCACGACCGACGCGACGCGACTGCGTCCGCGATCCGGGAGCCGGATGTAGATCGTGAAGCTTCACGTTGCCTTCCCTTCCTTCGCGCCGGCCGGGTCCTCGACTTCGATGAGGAAGGCGACGCGTCGCAGCATGCCCCGGATGACCGGGGTATCGGCGACCTGAACCGTCTGGTTGAGCCGACGCAGGCCGAGCGCCCGGATCGTCCCACGCGCCGCGGCCTTGTGGCCGATCGTCGAGCGGGTCCAGGTCACGGCCAGCAGCGGGCCGCTCATCGCGGCACGTGTGCGCTTAGCGGCCACCTCTACCTCCGAAGCCGCTGTTCATCGGCTCTCGACGCTCGGGAATCTCGTGCGGCGTTCGTGCGCGCTCCGCGCCCCGCTTGCCGAGCAACTGCTCTGCCGTGCGTCCGCGGAGCGCGGCGATCGCGTCGGCGGATCGGAGCGCCGCGAGGCAATCGATGGTGGCGCGTACGACGTTGATCGGATTGGTGGAGCCCTGCGCCTTACTGAGCAGGTCGCGGATGCCAGCCGCCTCGACGACCGAGCGCACCGAGCCACCCGCGATGACGCCCGTGCCGGCGCTGGCCGGCTTGAGCATCACCTTCGAAGCACCGAAGTGCCGATGCACCTCGTGCGGGATGGTTGAGCCGACCAGCGGCACCTTGATCAGTCGCTTCTTGGCGTCCTCGACGCCCTTGCGGATCGCCTCGGGAACCTCGCCGGCCTTGCCGAGCCCGGCGCCCACGGTG
>JBPCKH010000042.1:0-4241 GCA_051004475.1 Candidatus Limnocylindria bacterium
GGTCGACGGCGAGCGGCGTCAGAACGGGAAACACGCGCTCGTGGAAGGTCGCCGTCAAAGATGCGCGCTGCGGCTCGCTGAGTTGCCGCCAGCGCAGGACACCGAGGCCGGCGCGTGCAAGGCTTCGACGCAGGGATCCGCCGAAGGCTCGCGCATGGCGGTCCGTCAGCTCGCCGACGCGGGTCCGGATGGACTCCAGCTGTTCGGTGGCCGTGAGGCCGTCCGGTGAGCGCGTCCCGAGATGCGACACCGCCTGGGCCTGGAGGCCGGCCACGCGCACGCCGAAGAACTCGTCGAGGTTCCCGGCGACGATCGCGAGGAACTTGGCCCGCTCGAGAAGGGGAGTGGATGCGTCCTCGGCCATCTCGAGGATGCGGGCGTTGAAGTCGAGCGCCGACAGCTCACGGTTGATGTATCGGGCCTGCCGGTCCTCGACGGATGGCGCGGTGACGCGCCGCGACGTTGCCATGCGACGGGTCATGCTGGTGGTCATAGATCAACGAATCGTAAAGCCGATTGCGTCGCGTGGCTATTCAGCGCGAGACGCGGCTCGCTCGCCAGATGGTGCGCAGGCCGACGCGCTGGCCGTACATGAGCACGCCGGCACTGTAGATCCGCGACGCCAGCCAGATGGCGGCCACCAGCGTTGCGGCCAGGAGCGCAAGCGCCAGGAGCACCTCGCCGATGTCCACCGAGGTGAGCAGCAACCGAGCGGGCATGAGGTATGGGCTGAAGAACGGGACGAGTGACAGCACGCCGACCCAGCCGGCATCAGGGTCGTTGAGTCCGCTGAAGGCAGCGAAGTACCCCGCCATCGCAAGGAAGATCAGCGGTCCGACCGCCTGCTGGACATCTTCGATGCGGCTGACCATCGAGCCGGCCGCCGCATACAGCGTGCAGTACAGGATGAACCCGAGCAGGAAGAAGGCACCGAACGCGGCCAACATCGTGGGCGCGAGGTCGGGGAGGCTGATCGGCGCCTGCCCGCTGACGCCGAGCGCCTGCGCCACAGGCTCGTTGGCGACGAATCCGATGGCGGCTGCCGCCACGATCGCGGCGTACTGCGTCAGCCCTGCCGCACCGGTGCCGAGTACCTTGCCCGTCATGAGCTGCCTGGGCGTGGCCGCCGTGATGAGCAGCTCCATGACGCGGCCCGACTTCTCTTCCGCGACGCTCTGCGCCACCCAGTTGCCGTAGGTCAGGATCGCCATAAAGGTCAGGATCACCACAGCGTAGGCGAGGATGAAGGCGCCGCCGAAGTCCTCAGCATCTCGGGCGTCGTCGGGATCGACCGGGATCGCGGTGAAGCTCGGCGGCTCGCGGACGGAGGCGGCCTCGGCCTGGCTGATGCCGAGGCGATCGAGCCTGTCGGCGATCGCGAACTCCGTCGCGAACGCGGTCACAAGCAGGCGAGTCTGGCTGGTGGGGCTCGAAGGGCCGAGAAACTCGAATTCGAGCTCGCCGTCATCGGCTCGTGTGATCGTCAGGAGTGCGTCCAGCCCATCGGCACGTACCGCTCGTTCGGCGGCCGTTCCGTCTTCCGCCAGGGTGACGCGGGCGCGGTCATTCGGCTCACCGTCGGCACCGCCTCTTCCGCTGGCAATCGCGAGCGCCAGCTGCAGCTGCGTGACCGGATCGACCGCAAGATCATCAGCCTGGACATCGACCGCGATCAGGGGCGGATCGCCTGCGCCAACCGCGGCCAGGATGGTCGGCACTATGGTCACCGCGGCGATTGCAACCACCAGGAGCACCGTGGTGATGACGAACGCCCGCCCACGCACTCGGACCAGGAACTCGCGGCGAGCGACGTGGAGCGCGTTCGGGAACAGGTCGCTCACGAGGATCCGGTCCGTTTCGAGCTGGCGAGGTGCTCCTCCGACTCATCGACGACCCGTCGGCCAACGTGCTCGACGAAGATCTCTTCCAGGCTCGGTTCGGCGATCTCGAAGCGCGTGACCCGCTCGCCGCGCTCCAGCGCCGCTCGGAGGATGGTGTCCGGGTCGCGGTCGGCCTGAACATTGAGCTCGACGTAGTCCTCGCGCTGCGTGCTCAGCTCGACGCCGGGCATCTCGCCCAGCCACTTGATCCCGTGGCCGTCGTCATCGGTCGCCATTCGGACCACCTGGCGGCCCATGGCGCGCTTGACGTCGCGGACAGCGCCGCTGACCACGACCCGGCCGCGGTCGACGATGGCGATCGACTCGCACAGCTCCTCCACCTGCTCCATCTGGTGGGTGCTGAAGATGAGTGTCTTGCCGCGCCGCTTCATCTCCAGGAACGCTTCCTTCAGCAGCCGCACGTTGACCGGATCGAGCCCGCTGAATGGCTCGTCCATGATCAGGACGTCGGGGTCATGCAGGATCGCCGCGATGAATTGGATCTTCTGCTGGTTTCCTTTCGACAGCTCTTCCACCTTGCGCTCGCGGTAGTCCGGGATCCGGAAGCGCTCGAGCCAGTCGTCGATCTCGGCTCGCGCCGTTGTGTCCGACACGCCGTACAACGCTGCGAAGAAGCGAAGCTGCTCGCCGACCAGCATGCGCGGATAGAGGCCGCGTTCCTCTGGCAGGTAGCCCCAGGTTCGTCGCGGGAGCGAGATGTTCTCCGCGCCCTGCCAGGTGACGTGGCCGCTGTCGGCGCGGAGGATGTCGAGCACGATGCGCATGCTTGTGGTCTTCCCGGCGCCGTTGGCCCCCAGGAGGCCGAAGATCCGGCCCGGTCCCACGCTGAAACTGACACCGTCCAGGGCAACAACGTCACCGAAGCGCTTCGTGATGGAATCGACGATCAGGGACATGGGCGGCAGCGATCCATGGGTTGCTCGTGACGACGTCTCGACCCGGTCAGCCTACCCGACCCGGCCACGTGCTGCGATCATGCACTCGGGCTAGTTACCAATGTGGATCGGCTTGGACAATCGCGCCGATAGCGAAAATTGTCACCTGCCAACCATAGAGTGCCGGTGCTGCCGAATCGGTCCGCTCCAGCGTCACGTTCAAGTGCGGAGGCAGTCCGAGGCGACGGTGATTGGTACCTGACCAAGTGAAGGAGATGGAACGAGGGCGTACTCTGCGCACCGATCGTGCGGCGCACGTCGGCCCGCGATGCACCTCGAGAAATCGCACCCCGCGGCCATCCCCTGTGATCGCCATTGACAGATCGCCTGCATCGGTCCCTGCTACACTCCGAAATCCGATGCTGCCACGCGCGCTCCGTGGAGCGGCCGTGGTTCGCGGCGTCACCCCTTGAAGAGAACTGCCCTGATGAAGATTGCCGTCCCACGCGAAACCGCCGAAGGCGAGACCCGCGTCGCGTTGACGCCTTTGATCGCCGGTCAGCTCGTCAGTGATGGCGCCGAGGTCCTCGTTCAGACTGGTGCCGGCGAGGCATCGTCGAACACCGATGAGGCCTACCGCGAGGCGGGTGCGACCATCGTCCCTGACGCGCCCGCGTTGTATGGGCAGGCGAACGTGATACTGCGCGTCGGCCGCCCTTCGGACGAGGAGGTCGAGATGTTGCGCGAAGGCTCTGTTCTCATCGGCACGTTGGGAACGCTCAGCAAGCCGGAACTCGCGCGGAAGCTGGCAACGCAGGGCGTGACCGCCATCAGCATGGATGCCATCCCGCGCATCACCCGCGCACAATCGATGGATACGCTTTCCAGCCAGGCCACTGTGGGTGGTTACAAGGCGGTTCTCATTGCCGCCGAGCGGCTCCCCAAGTTCATGCCGCTGCTGACCACCGCCGCTGGCACCGTGCGCCCGGCGAAGGGCATCGTGATGGGCGCCGGCGTGGCTGGATTGATGGCGATCGGCACAGCAAGACGTCTCGGCGCCGTCGTCGAGGCCACCGACGTCCGTCCCGCGGTGAAAGAACAGGTCCAGAGCCTTGGCGGCACCTTCCTCGAGGTCGAGATGACCGATGAGGAGAAATCCAAGGCGGAGACTGCCGGCGGCTATGCCACCGAGATGAGCGACGACTACAAGCGCCGCCAGGCGGAGCTGATCGCCGAGCGGGTGAAGGAGGCCGACTTCGTCATCACCACCGCGCTCATTCCAGGCCGTCCGGCGCCGAAGCTCGTCACGGACGCCATGGTGAAGAGCATGAAGCCGGGCAGCGTGATTGTGGACATGGCGGCCGAGATGGGCGGCAACGTCGAAGGGACCGAGCCGGGCAAGGAGATCGTCCGCCATGGCGTGAAGATCATCGGCCTCACGAACCTGCCGGCCACGATGCCGGGC
>JBPCKH010000043.1:0-5556 GCA_051004475.1 Candidatus Limnocylindria bacterium
GAGCTTCGACTGACCGGCCCTCAAGCGCGCGGAGAACGGCATAGATCGCGCGGCGGTGGATGCCGATCGGGGGTCCGTGGGACCCGGTCGCTTCGAGTGCTGCGAGGGCAGCGTGAACCCCCTCCGCATCGCCCATCCAGAGGGCGGCGCGGGCGGCCACTGGATATGCGCTGGGTGCGTTCGTCGGACTCAGCGCGCCACGCTGGAGAGCCTCAGTGTGCGCGTAGCCCAACGGGCCCGCCGCTAGGGCGATGTGGCTGCGCGCCGCGTGTAGGGTACTCAGGCCATCCGGATCGCTGATGGCCGTGGACAAGCGCTGCAGTTCTGTGAGTTCGGCGTCGACCGGCTCCCCTCGCCAGCATCGGATGGGGATGGCCGCGGTCAGGAGGAACCCCCGGTCAGTGTCGTCGAGGTCAGTCCTGAGAACTGCGTCGGCCTCCGCGATCGCCCAGTCCCACTCGCCCGTCCAGAGCGCCGCCTCGGCGCCGTTCCCGACTAGGGCCACGATCAACGACGGGAGGCTGAGCCGCTGTGCTTCGCTCAGGCCGCGGCGGCTAGCCTCGACCGCGGCCGCGGGATCGCGTGATGTCTGCGTGGCAGCGAGATTGATCAACGCGCGCATCGCCGTCTTTGGCAAGTCGTTGGCTTCGGCGATTGCGAGCCCTGTCTGGAGAGTGCCGATCCCCTCGTAACTGCGGCCGGCGTCGGCGAGTGACCCGCCCTTCGTGATCAGCACCTCGGCCACGATCGGGAGCAGTTCGAGTCGCTCGGCGGCGACGAGCACCCTGTCAGCCCACTCAATCGCCCGCTCCGGTTGCGCGCTGATCGCATACGAGCGGGCCAGCTGCGCGCCGAGTTCGATCACAGCCTTGTCGCCCACAAGGTCGACGAACTCGGATACGGCTGGTTCAAGCAGCTTGAGGGCCGTGTCGATCCGAAAGCCGGAAAGTAGCCTGCTGCCGAGGATCGCGATGACGTGCGCGATCGCCGACCGGTCACCAAGCTCACGCCGAATGGCTAGCGCGTCCCTCAGGTACCCGTCGGCTCGATCGTGTTGACCCGCGTCGGATACCGATTCACCGGCTCGCTCAAGAAGATCGGCGCGGTCGGCCGGCTCGTGAGTTACCGAGAGAGCCTGCTCAATGAAGGCGACCGCCTGAAGGTGCGCGCCCAGCGTGGCCGCGCGCTCAGCCGCTGCCCGGAGCGTCAGTCGGGCCTGTACAGCGACGACATCGGCCTCCGGCCCTGCTGTGCTGTGCGCGTGAGCGGCGAGGTAGTGGCCTGCGAGGGCTCCGGCGAGCTCGTCTGAATTGAGCGACTCGAAATGCCGCGCCGCCGTGAGATGACGGCTACGCCGATCGCGGCGGGCAAGGGTGTTGTAGGCGACCTCGCGGATGAGTGCCTGGACGAACATGTACTGGCCCCGCTCCGGCGAGCGCGGATCAGCTTCCACCGTGAGGATCTCGTGACGGACCAGAGAGCGCAGACCCGATTCCAGGTCCGCCACGTTTCGCCCGCTGACTGCGGCGACGCCCGCGGCGGTGAAGCTGTGGCCCAGCACGGCGCCGTCAGCAACAAGGCCGCGTTCAGCCGGTTGGAGACCATCGAGCCGCGCTCCGATCAGCGCTGTCAAGGTGTCGGGGATGGCCAGCTCGGCGAGGTCGCCAGTCGGCCGGTAGACCCCGTCGCTGGCGATGAGGCGGCGGTCAGCGACGAGCATCCGGACGGTCTCAACCGCGTAGAGCGGAATCCCCTCAGCGCGAGCCACGATGGAGCGTACAGCTCGCTCAGGTAGTCCCGGCACTACCCCAGCCAGCAGTTCGCGCATCTGGGGGTCGGCCAGTGGCTCAAGGGCGACCGAACTGAAGTTCCGGCGTCCCGCCGGCCAATCGGGGCGGCGGTCGAGTAGTTCAGGCCGAGCCAGAGCGACGACGTAGATCGGCGCGTCCTTGCTCCACTCGATCAGGTTATCGATGAAATCGAGGAGGCCCGTGTCAGCCCAATGCAGATCCTCGAATAGGAGGACCACCGTGCCTTGAGCCGCGACGCGCTCAAAGAACGTCCGCCACGCACCAAACAGCTGCTGAGGGTCGATCGCGGCGGTCTCGACTCCGAGCAGGGCGAACAGGGCGGACGCGATCCACTGCCGCTCGCCCGGGTCGGTGACCCACTCGAGTAATGTCGCGTCGATCCGTTCTCGGGTCGTCGCCTCGTTGTCGGTTTCGGCCAGACCGGCGCGCGCGCGGACCATCTCACCGAGCGCCCAGAACGTGATCCCCTCGCCATATGCCGGCGAGCGTCCGGCGTGCCACCACACCGGCTCGATGAGCCCATCGATGTACTTGCTGAACTCCCACGCGAGGCGGCTCTTGCCGAGCCCGGCCGGCGCGCTGATGGACACGAGCCGAGCGCGTCCCTCGCGACTCGTGGCGTGGAAAAGGTCCTTGAGCAGACGCAACTCATTCTCCCGGCCAACGAACGGCGGCTCGAGCGTGTCGGCCCGGTTGCGTCCGCCAACCTCGGCCACGACCCGCACCGCCAGCCAGGCCGGGAAGGGGGCCGCCTTGCCCTTGAGTGCGTGCTCACCGGCCGGTTGAAAGGCGATGGCCCGCGACGCCGCACTGAAGGTGGCGTGGTCGACCAGGACGGAGCCTGGGGCAGCGACGCTTTGAAGGCGCGCGGCGGTGTTCACTAGGTCGCCCGCGACCATGCCCTGATTCGTCGCGCCGACCGTAACCGCGGCCTCTCCGGTGAGGATGCCAGCACGGGCAACGATCTCCGGGCCGACAGACCGAACGGCGTCAAGGAGCTCAAGCCCTGCGCGGACTGCCCGTTCGGCGTCGTCCTCGTGTGCGATCGGCGCCCCCCAGACAGCCATGACCGCGTCGCCGATAAACTTCTCAACGGTCCCCCCGTAACGCGCGATGACGTCGCGCGCAACCTCGAAGTAGCGCGACAGGGTCTCGCGCACCTCCTCGGGGTCCCGGCCCTCCGCGAACGGGGTAAAGCCGACGAGGTCGGCGAACAGCACAGAGACGAGCCGCCGTTCAGCGGTCGGCGGCTCGGAGTTCATGGCCGACGGGCCTTGGCCGAGCACTTCGAGCGGGGCGGCGCACTCGCCGCAGAACCGGGCCTCTGGCGTATTCGGCGCCGTGCACGCCGGGCAGATGACAGCGAGGCTTGCGGCACACGCCATGCAGAACTTCCGCCCCGCCTCATTCGCGGTGCCACAGTTGGAGCAGACCATCTACCCTCCCGTCTGCGAGAATCATGGCAAGGGTACCGGACGCGGTCGGACGAGCATGAACGTCGGCGCGTAGATCAGGTAGGCAGCAGGCCTAGTGTTGGGGCAATATCGACAATGCCGCTCTGTCTGAGCGTAAACCGTGCGCCCGTAGCTCAGTGGATAGAGCAGCTGACTTCGGACTATCCCGACGGTGCGCTGTGCTCTCGAGCGTGGGCTTAGGAGTGAATCGGCCCGAGTTATCTGCTCTCTTTGAGATCGACCGGCGGCAACATCTGCCACCCGAGACACTTCGGATCGGCGCAGCGTGGGCCTAGGATGTGCCGATGACCCTCTACGAGCGAGCGGAGTTACTCGAACAGCTTGCTGGCCTCCAACGAGATGCGCACCGCGGGCCTGGCAGGCTCGCCCTTGTCTCCGGTGAGGCGGGCATCGGCAAGACGTCGCTCGTCGAGGCATTCTGTGAAGCGCATGCACGGACCAGGGTCATCCGGGGTTCGTGCGACGCCATTACGCCGCCTCGGGCATTCGCTCCGCTCGTCGACATCGCCGACACGTTGGGCGGACCGCTTGCTCGAGCCCTCAGCGTGTCCGACCGCGATGGCGTCCTCGAATCCTTCTTGGCGACGCTCCGCCGTCATGACCGTCCAACGACCATCGTCCTCGAGGACCTTCACTGGGCTGATGACGCGACCCTTGACCTGGTGCGTGTCCTCGGTCGTCGCCTTCGAAACCTGACCGTCTTCATCATCGCCACGTACCGGGACGACGAGGTCCCCACCGACCACCCGCTGCGATTGGCGCTCGGCGACCTGCCGGCAGGGGTCGTCACGGAGATCCAGGTGCCGCCGCTTTCGACCTCAGCAATCGCGCTCATGGCGCGCGGCAGCGATCTGGATCCGGCGGCCCTGCACGCTATTACTGCCGGCAACCCGTTCTTCGCGACTGAGGTGATCGCCGTCGGAAGCGGACGTGTGCCACCCGGAGTGCGGGATGCGGTTCTCGCGCGCGCCGCCCGGCTGTCCGCGCCGGCACGCCAGGCGCTGGACGCCGCATCGGTCCTGGGCCCACGCTGGGCGCCGGAGTTGCTTAAAGCGGTTGTGGGCTGCGAGGATCGAGCGATCGAGGAGTGCCGCGCGCGAGGGATGCTTCGCGAAGAAGCGGGCCTCGCGGCCTTCCGCCACGACCTCGCCCAGCAAGCGGTTCGAGACTCGCTTCGCCCTGCGGAGCGAGTCAGGCTCAACGCGCGCGCCCTCCAGGTCCTTCGCTCCGGATCGGCGGCGGTGGATCCTGCTCGGCTCGCTCGACACGCCGTCGACGCTGAGGATGCAGACGCGATCCTGGTCCTGGCGCCGGCGGCCGGAGAGCGTGCCGCGGCCCTGGGGGCACACCGTGAGGCGGCGGCGCACTATGCAGCCGCTCTCCCGCTTGCGGAGCGCATGGACAGGCGTCGGCACGCGCAGCTGCTGGAGGCGTACGCACGCGAATGCCGGATCACCGACCGGATCGACACCGCGGTCTCCTCGCAATCGGAGGCTATCGATCGCTGGCACCGCTTGAAGGACTTCCGGCGTGAAGGGGACTGCCTGCAGGCCCTCTCGCTGATGCTCTGGCTCGCAGGCGACGGCGAGCGTGCCCTGGAGGCCGCCGAGCAGGCAGTGGCACTGCTCGAACCGGTCACGCCACACGGCCCGGAGCTGGCGCGTGCATACGCAGCGCTCGCGCAGCGGCTGACGAACGCGGGCGACGACGAGCGTGGTCCGGCCATGGCCAGCCGGGCCCTTCGGCTGGCGAATTCGATCGGCGAGGAGCGCGTCGCGGTGCATGCTCTGACCACCATCGGTCTCTCTGAAGCCTTCCTGGGAATGGAGACGGGGTGGACACGGCTCGAGGAGAGCGCCAAGCGAGCCAAGGCTGCGGGCCTCGAGGAGGATGCCGCGCGCGCCCTGATCAACCTCGTCGAGACCGGACGAGACCTGCGGAGATATGACAGGGCCGATCGATTCCGTGATGAGGCCGTTGCCTACGTCGAGGACCATGACCTCGACCTCTACCGTCGGCGCCTGAACGGCGATCTTGCGGAGCTTGCTCTCGAGCGCGGGCAATGGGACGAGGCGGCGGAACGGGCGGATGCGCTCATCTGGGCATGGAGGACCGGCCTCATCCGGGAACTGCCCGGCGGTACCCCGCTGCCGTACCTGCTCCATGCCACCGGCCATCATCACGAGGCCGGCATCGCCTGGCAGCGGGTGGGCTGTCCGTACCACCAGGCGCAGGCGCTGGCCGACTCGGCCGAGGAAGCGGACCTGCGC
>JBPCKH010000044.1:0-11746 GCA_051004475.1 Candidatus Limnocylindria bacterium
ACGTGCCGCTGGGCGGATCGGACGATGTGCTCGTCCAGGTGGTCGACGCGAGTGGCGACGTGCTGGCGGCGGGAGTTGCGGCACCCGGAACGGCCCTGGTGGCTGATCTCGAAGCCGAGCGAACCGCCGCTTCGACCTGTGGCTGGCGCAGCTCGAGCTGGATGCCCATGTCGAGGAGGCGACCCTGGTCAACGGCGACTACTTCGCACTCGACTACGTCCGCGACCGTATTCTTCACGTCCTCGATGCGGCGGATGCGACGGAGATCAACGTTGGCCTGGAGGAGCTGCTGGGCGCCATCGGCGACGAGGACTTCGAGGCCGTCGCGGAGATCACCTCGGGCATGCGCGGGGCCGTCGCCGCGATCGGGGGTTAGGTCATCCCACACGCAGGTTGGCCACGCTCGCGTGGATGAGGGCAAGCGGCTCACCGCTGCCGCGACCTCATTGTGTATCCGGGCCCCATGCGTCTCCAGGGTGTCATTGTGTCTTGTCATGTCGGACATCAGGGGGGGTCGTGATTTTCCACCGGAAGTCGATTCGGCACGGCCGGCGCGAATGGCCTAGCATCGGACCCAACCCCCGGTACGGAGCCCGAGACATGCCACTGCCCAACGATACCGATGCCAAGCTGGCGCAATACGCCCATCCGGAGAAGCTGGTCACCACCACCTGGCTGGCGGAGCACCTCGACGATGCCGACCTCGTGGTCGTCGAGTCCGACGAGGATATTTTGCTGTACGAGACGGGCCACATCCCAGGTTCCGTCAAGGTCGACTGGCACACCGAGCTCAACGACCCGATCACCCGCGACTACCTCGACGCCGAGCGCTTCGCGCAGCTGATGCGCGGCAAGGGTATCTCCCGCGATTCGACGGTCGTCTTCTACGGCGACAAGAGCAACTGGTGGGCGGCCTATGCGCTCTGGGTCTTCAGCCTCTTCGGCCACGAGGACCTCCGCCTGCTCGACGGCGGTCGAACGAAATGGGAAGCTGAAGGCCGGCCGATGACGACCGATCCGCCCGCGCGGCAGTCCACCGACTATCCGGTGGTCCAGCGCGACGATGCCCGCATCCGCGCCTTTCGCGAGGACGTGCTCGAGCACCTCGGCAAGCCGCTCGTCGACGTGCGGTCGCCCGATGAGTTCACCGATCGCCTGCTGCACATGGCCAACTATCCGCAGGAGGGCGCGCTGCGCGGCGGCCACATTCCCGGTGCCAAGAGCGTGCCGTGGGCGCGCGCGGCCAACGAGGACGGCACCTTCAAGTCACGCGCCGAGCTCGAAACGCTGTACAAGGACGAGGTCGGCCTCGCCTCGACCGATGACGTGGTGGTGTACTGCCGCATCGGCGAGCGATCGAGCCACACCTGGTTCGCGCTGACCCACCTGCTCGGCTACGACCGTGTCCGCAACTACGACGGCTCGTGGACCGAGTGGGGCAACGCCGTGCGCGTGCCGATCGAGCGCGAGGTCGAGGAGACGGCGTGACGGGTGAGACTCTGCCGCCCTCGCTGGCCGAGATCGTCGACGGCTTCGCGATGCTGCCGCCCCGCGACCGGCTCGAGCTGCTGCTGGAATACTCGCAGTCGGTGCCGGTCCTGCCCGAGCGCTATGCCGAGCATCCGGAGCGGCTCGAGCCGGTTCCCGAGTGCCAGTCGCCGCTCTTCGTGGCCGCCGAGCTCGATAGCGATCGAAACGTCCAGATCTACGTGGATGCCCCGCCAGAATCGCCCACCACGCGTGGATTCGCCGGGATTTTCCATGCGGGACTCAACGGGCTGCCTGCCGACGAAGTACTTGCCGTGCCGGGTGATATCACCGCGCGCCTCTCGCTCAACGACGTGGTGAGCCCGCTGCGCCTGCGCGGTGCCGCAGCGCTGCTCGGACGAATTCAGCGCCAGGTCCGCGCCCTGCTCGTCGAGGCGTAGCGCACCGGCGCACCAGATGACCGTCGAGGCCCACCAGACACAGCACGTGGATCCTAGTCCCGATTGGTGCCAATCGGCGGCATGAATTCTGTCTCTCGGGCGGAGCACAGCAGGAACTCGCGCGGCCGGTAAGCAAACCCTGACGGCTCGGTAAGCGCCTCGCGTCAGACTTCGAACACATGCCGATGGATGACCTGAAGGTTGGGGCGTTGGCCCGCGAAGTGCGGCATCGCCTCGGGTGGACGCAGCGAAAGCTGGCAACGCGCATTGGCGTGAGCCAGAAGCTCATCTCGCTGTTCGAGCGCGGCCACCTTGAGCAGCTCACCGTGCGAAGCGTCCGGCTGATCGGTGCCGTATTGGAGGTCCAGTTGCCGTTCGCGCCGCGTTGGCGAGGCGGAGATGGCGTCCGCCTCAGCGAACTCGGAACAAGACCCCGGGGTTCAGGATTCCGCGCGGGTCCCACGCATCCTTGATGGCGCGCATGGCGGCAATGGTCACCTCGCCCCGGTCGCGGACCAGCCAGTCAACCTTGGCGACACCGATGCCGTGCTCGGCGCTCACGCTGCCGCCGAGCTCCAGCACGAGCTCCAGAACCGCGGAATCGGTCGCGTCATCCTCCGGCGCCGGACCGAGAACATTGACGTGCAGGTTGCCGTCGCCGACGTGCCCGTACACGATCGTGCGCGCGTTGGCGTCGACGACCGCCACCGCGACCTCCGCTCTCTCCACCAGCTCGGCGTAGCGCGCGGCGGGCACCGATACGTCGAGCTTGTGGGGTACGCCCTCCGCGTTCATGACCTCGGTGTGCCGCTCGCGCAACTGCCACAGCCGATGCCGGCCGGCCGCGTCCGTCGCGACCGCCACCGATGCCTCGTCGACGCCGAGTAGCGTCAGCGCGGCATACAGCCCATCGGATAGTTCGGCGTCGTCGGCGGCAACCTCCACCAGCAGGTAGAGCGGCGCGCGATTGGCAAACGGAGCGCCAACCGAGGTGTGGCGCATGATCAGGTCCAAACCGGCATCAGTGAAGAGCTCGAGCGCCACGACCGATGCCAGCCTCCGGCGCAGGTCCGATGCAGCGGCCACGGCGGCGGCCGCATCGGCAAATCCGATCACGCACACTGCCCGATGCCGAAGTTGCGGCACCAGGCGCAGGCGCAGCCGGGTGAGGACCGCCAGGGTGCCCTCCGACCCGGTGAGCAAGCCCCCGAGGTCATAGCCCGTGTTGTCCTTCGGCATGCCGGGCAAACGGCTGAGCACGGTGCCATCGGCGAGCACCGCTTCGAAACCGAGGAGCTGTGCGCGCATCGGCCCGTGGCGCACGACGTTCACGCCGCCGGCATTGGTGGCGACCATGCCGCCGATCGTTGCCGAGTCACGGGCGCCGAGATCCACGCCGACCGCCCAGCCGGCGTCGCGCGCGGCCTCCTGCACCGCGGCGAGCGTGGCGCCCGCACCGACTGTGACCTCCCCGGCCTCGCGGTCAACCTCGTCGATCTGGTTCAGGCGCAGGAGGCTCAGCACCACCTCGCCGCCGCGCGGCACCGATCCGCCGACGAGCCCGGTATTGCCGCCCTGTGGCACGACGCCGACGCCTGCGTCGGCACATGCGGAGACCACGCGAGCGACTTCGTCGGTCGTGCCCGGGCGGAGGATCGCCAGCGCCTCGCCGTGAAAGCGGCGCGTCCAGTCGGTCTCGTGGGAGGCGCGCAGCGCCGCATCGGTCAGGCAGTGCCGGTCGCCGACGATGGCGCGCAGGGTGGCAAGGAGCGCATCGGTCATGACGGCCATCCTACCGGCACGCCGCTTGCGTTCGGACCGCGGCATGGGAGGTGCGCCGAATGATGGATGACCGACCGGAGCGGCAGCCGCTGCCTTCCGAGGACAGCGGCGACCTGCTCGAGGAGCCGACCAGCGGCGAGACCGACGATTACCTCGTTGCCAGCGAGGAGGGCGTCCCGTACGTGGCGCCCTCCGATCGCGTGCTCAGCGAGGCGCGCGCGAGTGAGTCTGGGGCGGACGTGGCCGGGACCGACGAATCGGGTGCCGGCGAGCTGGAGCGCCAGGACGTGATCCAGCCTGAGAATGGCGGCCTCCCGCGAGACGACGAGCTCAAGGCCGACGTGATCGAAGCCCTCCGGAACTCCGACGTTCCGGCCGGCGACCACATTGGCATCGCCGTCGTCGGATCTGTGGCGCACGTGCGCGGGAACGTTGAGTCGGTCGACCTGCTCGACGAGATCCTTGGGATCGTGGGCGACGTGGTCGGCGTGGACGACGTGATTGACGAGCTGATCGTCACCGGCGTCTGAGCCGCTAGGATCTGGCAGATGCGCGCAGGCCAGGTCGTTGTCGGGATCGACAACGGCGCAACCAAGAACAACGCGACGGTGCTCGATGCGTCGGGCCGATTCTTGGTGGAGCGCCTCTACGAGATCCCGAGCCGGGTCAGCGAGGGTCCTGATGCCGCCATCGAGGCCATGGCCGAGACGATGGACCTCGTCCTGCGCGAGGCGGCCATCAGTCGCGAGCAGGTCGCATCGGTCGGGCTGGACACGCCGGGACCCGCCAGCGCCGATGGCGTCATCAGCGTCCGCGGCGCCACGAACTTTGCGCAGCCCGCATGGTGGGGCTACGACGTACGCAGCGCGCTGGAGGCGCGCATCGGTTTGCCGGTCATCTACAACAACGATGGCAACGCGGCTGCTCTTTATGCCCACCGCGTCCACTTCGGAGCCGATGCGGCACAGAACGCTTCGGTGTCGGCGATCGTTGGCACCGGGCTGGGCGGCGGGGTCATCGAGGCCGGGCAGGTCGTTAGAGGGGCCTCCGGCCAGGCGGGCGAACTCGGGCATATTCGGATTCCGACCGACGGCATCCTCGCCGATGGGCAGCCTGTGCCGGTCTGCGGCTGCGGCAACCTGGGTGACGTCGAGAGCTTCGCGTCGCTGACGGGGATCGTTCGAAATCTCCTCCCCTATTGGCTGACCCGATACCCCGACCATCCCCTTGCGGCATTGCCTATCCTCGATGCCGCGAAGACGGTTCGCACCTACGGCGTCGATGGCGACGAAATGGCGCTCGCGGTGTTTGAGCAGCAGGCAGCGGCAATCGGACGGTTGTTCAGCGTTGCCGCGAACTTCAGCGATCCGCGCGTGTACTTTCTTGGCGGTGGCGTGGTGGAAGCGGCACCACGCTTCCGGGACTGGTTCCTCGAGCGCGTGCGCACGCACACGACGCTGCGGGAGGAGCAGGCGGCGATCGCTTCGCTCGCACTCGTGCCGGATCTCGACATGGCCGGCGCCCGAGGCTCTGCGTTCGCGGCCCTGGCCTCGCTCGACGCGTGAGCTGCCGAGCACCGGAGTGTCGAATGGTCGCGATTCACACGTGATGACCAAGATGCAGGCTGCCGGCCCCTTGAACGGTCCTTCTGCACGCTTGGCGTGAACCTGGGCGCTCCGCTCACGGAGCAAGGCCGGCTCCGGAGGTAATCACACCGCCGATCGGATCGAGTACGCGCCAGGTCAGCTGGTGGGGAGCCACGTCGCGGGAACGTATGGCAAGTACCCACGCACCCCCAACCACTTGGCCCCCCGTCGCACCGAAGGTGTCCATCACCACCCGGCTGGCACCGTTCGGCGCCGATCCGAAGAGGAACGAATTCCACTCCTGCCCGGTTTCGCCGCCCATGGTCACCAGGTGCGTCGTCATCTCGCCATCGGCGCCGCCGGCGATGACCTCAGCCGACCACCCACCGCCCTGATCGGCGCCGAATGCGACCACTTCGACGCGTTCACCCGCCCGTCGGGCCGCCACGGCAAATCCTTCGCTCAGCCGTATGAGGGCCATCGCGGAGATTCCCTGGCGCCGGGCGACCGAGCCGAGATCATCGGCGCAGCCGCCCAGCAAGACGACCAACATCAGCGCCGGGGCTAGTGCGTATACGAGCCGAACAGCGCCAGCGACCATTGTTCCTTCGTCGGACTGATCGAGATTCCCGGCGATCTGCTGAAGCTGAGGCCATAATCGAGGCCGCCGTACGTGTGGTAGTACCGGTAGACCAGGTTGTCGGTGCGGCCGACAAGCCGGTCCTGCCTGATCCGGATGTCGGCGAGAGCCCAATGCATCGGGCAGCCCCACCGTCCAAACTCGTGGAAGCTCCATGCCGTGCCGACGTTGGCCGTGCCGTCGCTCGGCCATTCGTCCAGCTCCTCATCGGCGCATGGCCACTGGGAGTAGCGGCTGCCACGCGCCGTCTGGGAGTGGAGCGACGCGCCGCCGGCCCAGGCGAGAGCCATCGAATCCGCCGATGAGTTCACAGGATTCATGCCCATCAGCCCGTCACGCCATTCGGCATAGGTCCACACTCGCCATTCATACGGTCGCGTGCTGCGAGTCCCG
This sequence comes from Candidatus Limnocylindria bacterium, assembly GCA_051004475.1. Taxonomy (GTDB): domain Bacteria; phylum Chloroflexota; class Limnocylindria; order QHBO01; family QHBO01; genus JACDBZ01. The sequence goes on from JBPCKH010000044.1 coordinate 6,330, forward strand.
GTCACCGTGAGTGAGACGTACAGGTCGTCCTTCGTGGCGTATCCCGCGATGGACTCGTTCGGCACGCGCAGACTGCTGCCCGGGACCTCGCGCGCCTTCACGACCTCTTCGGGGCGCTGCTTGCCGTCAGGGGTGGTCACGATGCTCACGAGCCTGCGATCGTACGACAGGACCAGGACGTCCGCTTCTGCCCGCCCGAACAAGCGATGCAGTTCGGCTCGCTCGTTCGGGCGCATCGTATCGAGCGCGTGCTGACGCTCCGCGTCGGTCAGCGCGACCTCGCCAACGAGCGGTGAGATCGGCGGTGCCGCGAATGCGGCCGGTGCCGCCGGAATCGCGGCGCTCAGGAAAACGGACAACGCCAGGATGACTGGCCGTCGTCGGGTGGTCATGGTGCTGCTCTCCAATTGGTCGCCTGGCTGTGGCGACGTGAGGGCGAGCGCGACGTGAGAACCACGGTACACACCATCCGCTTAGCGACCGCTTACCAGCCGCTTATCGAGGGCGCCACGATGCTAGGCTGAGCGGCATGACTGCACAGGTGGCGCATCGGCCGCTCGTCCTCGCCGATCTCGTTCCGGGGGCGATGGTCCGCGATGTGGCACTGGTCCTGGGGGCGGCCGCCCTCACCGGACTTGCCGCCCAGGTTGCCATCCCCTTGCCCTTCACCCCGGTTCCACTTAGCCTCCAAACCCTCACCGTGCTCCTGGCGGGCGCGGCCCTCGGACCGATCCGCGGCGGCATGGCCATGCTGCTCTACCTGGTCGCGGGCATGTCCGGTGTCCCCTGGTTCAGCGAGCAGCGATCCGGGTTCGACTTCCCGTCCTTCGGCTACATCGTGGGCTTCGTACTGGCGGCCATCGTGGCCGGGACCTTGGCCCGACGCGGAGCGGATCGAACGGTGATGGGCACGATCGGGCTCATGGTCGTCGGCAACCTTGTGATCTACGCGCTCGGGGTCGCGTGGCTGGCAATCGCGCTCGAGATCGGTGCGGGCAGGGCGCTGGAGCTTGGCGCGCTCCCGTTCCTCATCGGCGACGGGCTGAAGATCGCGCTCGCCGCCGGGTTGTTGCCGATCACCTGGCGCCTGGCCGGCGACCGTCCGCGGGCCTGATTCTCACGCGAGGCCCAATGTCGGCGCCAGCTCGATCGGCGCCAGCAGCTCCGGCCCATCAACGGCAACGCGGTTGACGGCCGTGCTGACGGGCCACATGCGGAGGCCATCGCAGGGCGCCGGACGAAGGAGCGAACGAACGTGTCCGAGGTCCGCGTCGGGATCCAGCCATATTTCGAGAGCTTCCCGCTCCAGGATCACCGGCATCCGATTGTGAACGGATGCGAGCAGCTCGTTCGGCGCGGTGGTCATGATCGCGGCGGTGGGTGCCTCGGCACGGATCGGACTCCAGATGCCGGCCAACGCCAGCATCTCGCCCTCGCCGGCAGGACCGATCGCATACGGCTGCCGCGGTGACGCCGCCCGATCCCACTCGTAGAAGGCATCGGCCGGCACGATGCAGCGCCGCTTGCGAAGCGAGCGCCCGAAGGCAGGCGAGTCCCACGCGGTCTCGGCACGCGCGTTGATCCATGACTGCGAGCCCGTGCGCTCGTGATCGGTCCAGAATGGGCGAAAGCCCCAGCGCGCGGCAGCGAGTCGGCGCTCACCGTCGCGCTGAAGAACCACGCGGATCGTCTCGGTGGGCGGCACGTTGTAGCGGCCCGCTGGAAGATCCTCGTCCGGATACGCACCGAAATAGTCACTGATCCGTTGGGATGGCGCACCCTGGCTGAATCGACCACACATGGACCGATGATAGCTAGTCAGCAGGCGTGCTCGACGTATCGAGCCATATGCACCGGAGCCGCGGGCCAAGCGCGATTCTCACGATCTTTCGAGCACCCACGCGCACGAGGTGCGCCCGGCGTGACCGTCACGCTGACCAGCGCTCGATACATCGCGCGAATCGCACGCCACCGGAGTCCCTGGTGTATTCGCTCGATCCAACGAGCGCCGGCACGGATCAACCGAATGCGGGCTGCAGGTCCTTGAACATGGGAAAGTGCCGGACGTTGAGGGTGAGCAACGGCACGTCGTAGGCCTCAGCAGTCGCCGCGATCACGTAGTCGACAAGGTCGATCCCGCTGTGCGAGCGCCGATATCGGCGAAGGTGCTCGCCGGCGCGCCTGGCAATCGCATCGGTTACCGCAACAAGCCGCATACCATCCAGCAACCCGGCGACGCTCACACGCTCGCCGCTCCGCATTCCTCCCTCGATCTCGACTCTCGCGAGGACGCTCGCCACGCGTTCCAGGGTCGGCACTGAGACGAGCAGGTCAGTTGCCCGACGGTCACCGCGCAGGTGCGAGATGAGGACCGACGTATCGAAGAGCATCTACAACCCATCTTCGGCAAGTCGAGTAGACGCCGATCTCCCTCGTACCGATGCCTGCCACTCCCGCCAATCCGGGGCGTCCGGCAGGACGCCGGCGGTCGCAAGGATGCCCGCGCGAGCCTCCGCTTCGGAATCACCCGTGTCGAGGGCGGCATCCAGGATCTGCCGGATCACCAGTGCCATCGACACGCGTCGGCTTCGTGCCAACTGCTTGATCTGGCTCGCCTGCTCGTCGGTAATGTAGATCTGCGTACGCTGCATATGGCTGCAGTATACATTGCTATTCAGTTGATGGAACGGTCAATCTACGGCGCAGGAATCCGGCGACGAGGGCCTCACCGTCATCGGTCAGGATGGATTCGGGATGGAACTGAAAACCCTCCACCGGATGTGACCGATGCCGCATGCCCATGATCAGCCCGTCCTCGGACCACGCCGTCACCTCCAGCTCAGCCGGCAGCGATTCGCGGGCCACCGCAAGCGAGTGATAGCGGGCGGCATCGAACGGCGACGGCAGATCCCCGAACGAGCCAACGCCGGCATGAAAGACCGGCCACGCCTTGCCGTGCACCGGTGGCACGCGAACGACATCCGCTCCATAGGCGACGCCGATCGCCTGGTGCCCCAGGCAGACCCCCAGGATCGGGACCGATGGAGCCATCTCTCGCACCAGCTCGACGCTGATCCCCGCCTTCTCGGGCCGCGACGGGCCGGGGGAGATGACGATCGCTTCAGGAGCCGTCGCCTCAACTTCGGCGACCGTGACCTGGTCGTTGCGTGCGACGGTCACATCAGCGCCGATGCGTGCGAGCAACTGGACAAGGTTGTAGGTGAACGAGTCGTAATTGTCGAGCAGGAAGACCCTCATGGGTCGCCACCGATTGCGGCCAGCATGGAGGCAGCCTTGGCGGCGACCTCGGCCGCCTCGCGCTCCGGGACCGAGTCCGCCACGATCCCCGCCCCGGCGTGCACCGTGGCGATGCCATCGCGGATGAGGGCCGATCGAATGGTGATGGCGCACTCGACGTCGGTCGGCGAGAAGTAGCCGACCGCCCCGCCATACGGACCTCGGCGCTCGCCCTCCAGCTCCGCGATCGCCTGAATCGCCCGTACCTTGGGTGCGCCGCTCACCGTTCCGGCAGGGAACGTTGCCCGCAGCGCATCGAAGGCGTCCAGCCCGTCCGCCAGGCGACCGTGCACCTCCGAGACGAGGTGCATCACGTGCGCATATCGCTCGACGTCACGCAGCGTGGTGACCTCGACGGAGGCCGGGGCCGCCACCCGGCCGACATCGTTGCGGGCCAAATCCACCAGCATGGCGTGCTCCGCGAGCTCCTTAGGATCCGCTCTGAGCTCCGCCTCGAGCCCGGCATCGGTGACCGGATCCTCGTTGCGCGGCCGCGTTCCGGCTATGGGCCGCGTGACGACCTCGCCATCGCGAACCCGGACGAGCAGCTCAGGGGAGGCGCCAACCACGGCCGCGCCAGGTGACACCGCGGCCAGGTCGAGGTAGTACAGGTACGGCGAGGGATTGATGCGACGCAGAGACCGATAGATTTCGAGCGCGCTCCGCCGCGTCGGCACGCTGAATCGCCGGGCGAGCACGGTCTGGAGCATCTCGCCTGCATGGATCTCGTCGACCAGACGCGCGACGCCGGCCTCGTAACGCGCGCGTGCATCAGGGTCCCTCTCCACCGGGACCACAGCCGCCGCAAATGTCGCCGGCACCTCGCCCTGCGCGGGCGTCGAGAGCGTATCGATGACCTCTCGCAATCGCTCCTGCGCGCCGGGCCCATTGAGCGTGGCGACCCGAGCGACCTGTGCCAGGTGGTCGAAGACGATCACCGACGAAGGCAGGTGGAAGACCGCGTTCGGCATTCCCAGCGGATCAGCGTCCGGGACCGGCAGACGCTCCCATCGGGCCGATGCCTCGTAGCCGATGTAGCCGACGCCTGAGGCAAGCGGGAACGCCGGGTCGCCCGCCATCGGCTCCACGACTGGAATGGCCGCTCGGAGCACCTCGAGCGGATCGTCAGCGCCGTCGACGACGAGCGTGCGACCGTGAACCCCGGCGATCGAATAGCGACCGTACCGGGCCCCTCCCTCGACGCTCTCGAGCAGGAAGGCGCAGCGCGAGCCAAGACGCAGCGCGGCCGCCACGGGCGTGAGCGTGTCGGCTGCCAGCTCGATGCTGGTGACGCGGGTCGGTGTCGCGATCGTCATCGGTCCTGCTCTCGGGTACAACAAAGCCTCCATCTCTGATCAGGGACGGAGGCTTGGTTCCGCGGTGCCACCCTTGGTTCGAACCCCTTCGAGGTCCGCGCTCAATGAGAGGCCGTGCTAACGGTGGCCAGCCATGGCTCGCGGGATCCTTTCGCCGATGCCGTACCACGCCGGCTTGCACCATCCCGGCTCGCTGCGGTGGCCGTGCGACGGACTACTCATCCCGGTCGACGCCGTCTTCAGTTGGAGCCGCATGCTAGGTTCGCACCGCGGGCCGCGTCAAGCCCGCTGAAGATCGCAACCATGTCGCAATGCAACCCGAACCGATGCGGTGCTGACCGCGCCGGCAGCGGCGCGTACGCTCGCGAGCATGGACCACATTGAACCAACCCGGTTTCCAGCCCGCGACTTCTCGATGTTCTCCGTCCGCGACGGACGCCTGGTGCCGGTGACCTGCGTCTCCTGCGGCTGTCGCCTGGAGCAACGCGACGACGGCGCCTGGTGGCATTTCGCCGGACGAGGAAATCGAGATGCGCGAGGCTGCATCGTGGATTGCGCCGAGCGGCCGCATTACGCGCCCAGAGGCATCGCCGCCGTCCTCGGCTGATCTGGAGGCGGCGATGCAGGGCGCCGAGCCGCGCGGCCTCGGCAGTGCCAGCGCACGTGATCCGCTGGCCCGCGAGGTCAAGCTTCTCGGCGCCCTGCTGGGCCAGGTCATCGTGGAGCAGGAAGGTCCGGCGCTGCTCGAACTCGTCGAACAGCTCCGACGCGCCGCCATCCGCGGGCGCCGGGCCGGACCGACGG